>RFHT01000375.1 GCA_003696835.1 Bacteroidota bacterium | reverse complement strand
GAAGGGATGACGCCGCCGTGGCTCAGCAGGATGATGTCGCCAGCAATATTGCCCTGGGCGCTGAGGTTGCGCGCCAGCTGGCCCAGCGTAATGCGCTGTACAATCACCTGGTCGGCCAGGGTGAAAGGGGAGAGGTCGAACCGCCGGATGATGGTGGTATCGGGTATGTGAAACAAGTCGGAGGCCAGCGTCTGGGTGAGCGTATCGCGGTACACAATTTTCATGGACTGGTCGCCCTCTTTTTCCAGCAGGGAGGTATCGGCAAATAATTCTGTAACCCCCACTTCCGAAAAAGCGATGGGGGTGAGCACGTCGGTTTGCCAGCTGAGGGGCTCGTTGAGGTCCAGCTTACAGGAAGCCAGTGCCCATACCATCAAGCCAGAAAGGAGAAAGAGAGGAAAATTTCGGGTTAATAATGGATGTTTCATGTGTAATGACTGTTCACCATTGAGGGAGCTCAAAAATAATGCCCGCAGTATTAGATACCTACAACTAATAGACTGAAAATTAGCTCAATGGCTGCTTCATGAAAATAAAAGGTTTAGACGCTCTTATTAACGCTGAAAGCAGGGGGAAAGTATGCGGGGGAATTTTTGTGCTTGATTCTTAGTAAACGAGTTGAAATACGAGAAAAGATGGCCTATTTTGGGGGGATCTTAGTCAAATTGTGTTATGATCCATGAACTCCTTACTCCGCTTACGATCAGGGAAGGCTACCAGCAGCTAAATGGCCAACGCCTGTGGGTGCGCCAGATCCTGCCCGGCGGGGCAGCGGACGGGCCCTGGCTGGTTTTTCTGCACGATGCACTGGGCTCTGTGGCCCAGTGGAAGGATTTCCCCCAGGCGGTGTGCCGGGCCACGGGCCTGCCGGGCCTGGTGTACGACCGGCAGGGCCACGGGCACTCCGACCCCCTGAGCCAGGAGAGAAAGAAGGATTACCTTCACCAGGAAGCCCTGGAAGTGCTGCCTGCCCTGCTCGATTGCCTGAATATACAGGCCCCTGTGTTGGTGGGCCACTCCGACGGGGGCAGCATCGCCCTCATCTATGCCGCCCGGCATGCCGTTACGGCTCTGGTGGCCATTGCGGCACATATTTACGTGGAAAGCATAGGCAGAAAGGCCATGGAGGAGATGGTGCACCTGTATGAAAGTGGGCAATTGAAAGCACAACTGGCCAAATATCATGGCGATAAGACCGATGCTTTGTTTTGGGCCTGGGCTGATACCTGGATGCAGGCGGATTTTGCCGACTGGCAGATCTCAGAGCTGCTGCCTGCCATTCAAGGTGCAGCCCTGATCATACAGGGGAAGCAGGACCCCTATGCCACCGACCAGCACGCCCTGGATATTGCGGCAGGAATCGGGCCGCATGCGCAGTGCCGGCTGATAGCCGACTGCGGACATTTGCCCCATAAGGAGAAAAAGGAGGAATTGCTCGAAATGATTGTTAATTTTGTACAAAAGACTGTCAGTTCTCATTAAGGTGCGTATTGCCATGAACCAACACCAGAAACACGTAAACCTTGCACGTCCCCGCCTGGGGCATTACGCCCGGAATGAATGGGCCATTCTGGGCACTCCCTGCGGAGAAATTAAGCAACTGGCTTTTCGGCTCACCCACTTGCTTTCCCCCCGCTGGCGCCTGGCCTACCTGGATGCAGACCATCGCTCGGCCGATGCCGAAAAGGAGGAAGGGCAGGACCCGCATGCTGCCCTGACCTATGGCGCCAGCATGAATGTTACGGATAAAATTAACTTTTGGCGCTTTGACTTTCGCGAGGCATTCAACCCCTATCAAGTGAAGGCTTTGTTTAACGAAGTGGATGTGGCCCTCATCAACGGCAACCACTTTGAGGGACAGCGGCAAATTGTGGTGGTGGACCGGCGCAAACCCCTGGAGAAAAAGCTGCATAAGTTAAGCAATGTGGACCTGATTGTGCTGCAGCAGGGCGAGGAGGCCATACCAACTTACCTGCAAGCCCATTTAGAGGGGAAGGAACAGCCGGCCGTATTGCACATTCAGCAGACCGAAGCCATCGCTGAGCATCTGCGGCAACGAATTGAGCTGCCGCCGGTGAAGGGGCTGGTACTGGCCGGAGGCAGGAGCACCCGCATGAAGCGCGACAAAGGGCTGATCGCCTACCACGGCAAGGCACAGCGGGAATATGCGGCCGAACTGCTCCGCTCGCTGGGACTGGAGGAGGTGTTCATTTCCTGCCGGGAGGACCAGCAGGCTGAGCTGGCTGGCAGCTTTCCCACCATTGCAGACAGCTTTATGGGGCTGGGGCCCTTTGGGGGCATTTGCTCTGCTTTCCGGCAGGACCCCAACGCTGCATGGCTGGTGATCGCCTGCGATTTACCTTTTTTGTCGGCGCAAAGCCTCGGCTACCTGCTGCAGCACCGCAATGCCTCCCGGATTGCTACCACCTTTCAAAGCCCGGCAAATGAGTTTCCCGAACCCCTCATCACCCTGTGGGAGCCCCGCAGCTACCCCGTGCTGCTGCATTTTCTCAGCATGGGCTATTCCTGCCCGCGCAAGGTGCTCATCAATTCCCGCATCGAACTGCTGCAGGCCCCCAAAGCCCGGGAACTGACCAATGTAAACGAGCCAGATGAATACGAAGCGGCCCTCAGGGCCCTCAGGGAGAAAGGGTGAGAAGGGTGGGCGAATGGAGAATTCATAGACATATGCCCCAAATGTTTATCCATAAAATCCACCTGGTCCCGCTTCCTTCCCTCATCATTTTACCTTCCTGAATTTGTATTTGCCAAAAAGCATCATAGGGTTTGAATGTTCATCACTGGTGTCAAAGCGCCATAAAGCCCCAAATCTTGGGTTGACAAATCGATCATCCCCGATGGGAACAAGTGTAAATTGGTAGTATTTATCTTCACACGCCAACACTCCGCCATTTACTTCAACCCTAATTCTCCAGCTTTCGTCATGAACCCCGATGTACACACCTTCCAATGAGTTGAGGTGTTCAAGGGGAACCTGATACAGCAAGTTTTCTGTGGATTCTCCTAAGCCCTTCAGTACGTTAATTCCATTTTCGTTTTCTGGATTTAATCTGACAGATTGTTTGTAATGTTCGATGGCTTCTTCCCTGGCACCCTGCGCTAGCAGAGCTTCCCCATAGCTATCGTACACGTTAAATGCATAAGGAAAAGCGTCCACATTTATTTTGAATATGGTCAGTGCCTTTTCAAGTTCGCCCTTGCCCATGTAGTAGTATCCAAGGTCGTTCAGCTGGCCCTCGGAGAAATCAAAGCTATTTGGTTGATTCTTTTTTAGGTTGGTGTAAATGGCATTTAACCCATCCATGCCTGTGCGGTCAATAATTTGTTTCATTTTATGGGCGATGGTCGGTTTTGTCTCACACCAACTTCCCAGCGTTTCTCCTGTTTTCCAGCGCACCCAATCACACATCATTTGATTGCAAATGCTGTATCCTGCGCCTCCATTTGTAAGCACGACGAAACCATCATTGGATGCCGGATCTACCCTGAAGTTGGCTTGCCAGCCGGTATTGGAACCTCCATGTCCACTGAAGACAAATGAAGTCCCCCTTTGCTCTGTTTGATACCCCATTCCATACAACCAATGCCCATTGTCAGGAAGTACCGGTTCCATCATTTGCCGGATAATATCCGGAGGTAAAACAGGGTTGTATGTTGCATAGTCTTTATGCAGGTAAAGACTGGCCATGGCGTAGCGTGTCAGGTCTTCAAGCGTGGTGTGCAACCCTGCTCCTGCCTGAGCTGTAAATAGTTCAAAATCTGTTGGCTCGCCGTACTTATCATACGGAGAGGCAGATGCTGCCCTGATTTTATCGTCTATTTTATAGCTGCTGTTGGTCATGCCAAGCGGATTTAAAATCTGTGTTTGCATGTAATCCTCAAATGTTTGCCCGCTAACTTCTTCAATAACCAATTGCAACACCCCATACCCACCCCCCGAATATTTATATCTGCTACCGGGCTCCAGCAAAATTTCTACCCGCCCAAGTCCGTCGTTGTTACCGTTCAGCCACTCTTCAAGTGTAGGTAAATTGTCGTAGGGGGGGCCTGCAGACACGCTGTGCAAGGAGGTGCCGGCTGTGTGACTTAGTAACCTTCTGATGGTGACCTGCTCAGAATCAAAGTCCGACTTCGGGAAGTGCCATCGAGTCAAATATTTTTCGGCGGGAGCGTCCAGCTCAATTTTCCCTTCCAGCACCAATTTCATGACTCCCCAGGCGGCAACCGATTTCGAAATCGAGCCTATGTTAAATCCTGTTTTGGCATTGACCCTGACTCCTTTTTCAACATCAGCAAAGCCATAGCCCTTCTGCCATACAATTTCTCCATCTTCTATGATGGCAATGGCCGCTCCGGGAACGGAAAAATCATGGAGGAGTTGGGGGATTTTTTGATCTATTTCCTCCAGGAATTGTTCTGTGCTTTTGTATGCTTTTTGCGCACTCAGGGTATAAGAAACTAAGAGTGCAAAGCAGAATAGTAGATTTTTGGCCATTTTGTGCTGTTTTTATACATATTCGCTTGCTTGTCAAGCAAAATATAGAAGTTATTTTTGAGCCTCCCTAAATTCATTTTTTCACTTCCCATTTGAAATGTACCTCCTGTAATATAGTAAATTCCTGATCTAACACCATTGACTTACTGGTATTCTGACAGATGCCGAACCATCTTGCCGTAGCTCGATATGGCTGGGTGTGCATCCTCATGCAGCTGGTCTTCCATCTCATGCCCTTGCATGCAGG
>RFHT01000374.1 GCA_003696835.1 Bacteroidota bacterium | reverse complement strand
CCCGCCGCACAGCGGGCCTCCTCTACTCGCCCCACTTTGCAGCAAATGTTTCCGCGGCTCCTCCACTCCGCCTGTCAGGAACATTCCCCAAAATTGTTTGCACGTCTGCCAAAATAAGCGGAAATTGGGTGTATGCTAATCAGAACGATCACTTGCCTGTGGGTTTGTCTGGCTGCGCTGTGGCAGTTGAGCGCCCAGCCCTGTACCGGCCGAACCATTGCCGATATAGATGTAAGCCGGCAGTACATCTTCCGTGCCTATTACGACAACGACTTCCTCACCGGCACCAACCGCTACTACACCCAGGGAATACGCCTGGAGTTCATCAATCCCCAGTTGAGGAAGTTCTGGCCTGCCCAAAACCTGCTCTACCGCATAGGAGAACGGGCCAAAACCTACTATGGCCTGGGTGTTCAGCACCGGCTCTACACCCCCGCCGACCTGCAGTCGGCCGATGTAGTGACGGGCGACAGGCCCTACGCAGGGTATTTTACCCTCAACACCTTTTTGATTTCCAACGACCTGGACCGCATGCTGCGGCTCACCACCCAGATTGAAGTGGGGCTGCTGGGGCCCCTGGCCGGTGGCGGCCTCATCGTGAGGCGCACCGAAAAGCCCGACAGCCCCCAGGGCTGGAGCAACCAGATCAAAACCGACCTCATTCTGGGCTACCAGGCTGTGCTGGAAAAGGGCTTCCTCTCCACCGATGGCATCGACCTGGCCGGGCAGGTATCGGCCAGTGTGAGCACCCGCTACACCTACCTGGGCGTGGGCGGCCTGCTGCGGCTGGGCCTGCTCAATCCCTATTTTTACGAGCTGCACTTTACTACCCGTTCCATTCTGGGGCAGCGCGACATCAGGGATATGCAGGTATATGTGTACGTCAGACCCGAGGCCCAGTTGGTGGCCTACGATGCCACCCTGCAGGGAGGGCTGCTCAATCGCAGCAGCCCCTATACCATCCCCGCTTCCGACCTCAAACGGGTGCGTACCCAACTGGAAGCCGGCCTGGAGGTGATCGTCAAGCGCGTGGGCCTGGGGGCCGCCTTCTATTGGCAGGGCAGCCAGTTCGATGGAGCCGAAAGCCACAAATGGGGCCAGCTCAAGCTGTTTGTACTGCTGTAAGCTCCCCTACTTGTCGCGCCCGCTTTTGGTGTGGATCAGGATCACCCCTCCATTGCCACGGGTGCCGTACATGGCCGTCGAACTGCCGTCTTTCAACACGGTAACGCGTTTGATGTCGTTGACATCCAGCATGTTATACACCTGTGAAAAATCATTGCCCACCGGCGCGCCATCCACCACAAAAAGCGGGGCCTCGCTCTGGTTTACCGAGGTGCCACCCCGTACAATGATGCGGGCATCGGGGCCATTGCCCAGCACGCGTACGCCGGGAACGCGCCGCAAGTAGTTGGCCAAAGAAATAGTGGGGTCTTTGGTCTCTACCGTAGCCACTGCTTCGGTCACTTCGCTTTTTTTCTTTTTTCCATAGGCTACTTCCACGCTGGGGTCCTCAGCCTGCGCGGAGCGGGTGCTTTTCTGGGTGTTGCTACACGCCGCCAGTAATGCCATCATGAGCAGCATCAGGCCGCATCTTTGAACGAATGGTTTCATCATTACTATTCTTTAATTTACAGCAAGTTAAGTATTTCTAACAGGAATAAAAGGGGAAAATAAGTAATTCAGGCAGGGGGCTGCCCGAAACAATTTTTCCACCCTAACGAACATTTGTTAACAATTGTGTATCTTTGTATGCTGCTTATACTCAACCAATGAGCGTACAAATCATGGAGAAAGCTTATCATCCTCAATATCCCATCCGAATTGTTACGGCGGCCTCTCTCTTTGACGGGCACGACGCCGCCATCAACATTATGCGCCGCATTTTGCAGGCTTCCGGTGCCGAGGTCATCCACCTGGGGCACAACCGCTCTGCCCTGGAGATTGTGCAGGCGGCCATACAGGAAGATGTGCAGGCCATAGCCGTCACCTCCTATCAGGGGGGGCATATTGAGTTTTTTAAATACATGTACGACCTGCTGCAGGAGGCTGGTTGTGGTCACATTAAGATATTTGGCGGAGGCGGGGGCACCATATTGCCCCAAGAGGTGGAAGAGCTGCATGCCTACGGCATTGCGCGCATTTATACCCCCGACGACGGCCGCAAAATGGGCCTGCAGGGCATGATCAACGACCTGCTGCGGCAGGCCGATTTTCCCACGGGCAAGCTGCAGGAGGGCGAGTGGAAGCCCCTGCTAGAGGAGGCCCTGGGCGGGGGTACTTCCCCCAACGGTCAGGGCGGGCAGGCTGCCGTTTTGGCGCCCGTCAAGGTTGAGGTAAAACACCGCGCTCTGGCCCGCCTCATTTCGGTCGTAGAAAATGAATCGGAGCAGGCCGCACACATCCTGCAGGCTGCCTCCAGGCGCCTGGCCGAAGTGAAAGCCCCCCCAGTGCTGGGCATTACCGGTACCGGCGGGGCGGGCAAATCCTCCCTCATCGATGAGCTGGTGCGCCGCTTTTTGTACGATTTCCCCGAAAAACGGCTGGCCATTGTATCGGTGGACCCCTCCAGGCGCCGCACCGGCGGCGCCCTGCTGGGCGACCGCATACGCATGAATGCCGTGAGCAACCCGCGCGTGTATATGCGCTCCCTGGCCACGCGCCAATCAAACCGCGCCCTCTCTGCCCATATTGGCGAGGTATTGCAGCTGCTCAAAGCCGCACCCTTTGACCTCATCCTGCTCGAATCTTCTGGCATTGGCCAATCCGACACCGAGATCATTGACCATGCCGACCTTTCGCTCTATGTGATGACCCCCGAATACGGGGCCGCCAGCCAGCTGGAGAAAATCGGCATGCTCGACTATGCCGATGTGGTGGCCCTCAACAAATTTGACAAGCAGGGGGCCGAAGACGCCCTGCGCGACATCAAAAAGCAATACAAAAGGAACCACGGCCTGTGGCAAACACCCGAAGCCGAACTGCCCATTTACGGAACCGTAGCGGCACAGTTTCACGACCCCGGCATGAACCGCCTCTACCGCGCCCTCATGCTGAAACTGTCCGAAAAAACCGGCGCTGACCTCCAGCCTCAGGCTGCCCTACCCGAATATGAGGAAGAAAAGCGTGAACTCATTCCTCCTGCCAGGGTGCGCTACCTGTCCGAAATAGCCGAAACCATCCACCACCACAAGCAGTGGATAGAACGCCAGGCCGCTATTGCTCAACAACTCCAGAGCCTGAGTGAGAGCATAGCATTACTCAAAAACAAAGAGGAGCAAAGCAGACAGGACCTGCTACACAGCCTCCAGCAGGCCTACACCCAACTGGAGCAACAGCTGGACCCCGCCAACCGCAAACTGATCGAAAGCTGGGAAGAAGAACAGCACGCCTACCAGCAGGACGAATACGTGTACGAAGTGAGGGGTAAGGAAATACGGGTACAGACCTTTCATCAAAGCCTTTCACACAGCCGCATTCCCAAAATCGCCTGGCCGCGCTATACCTCCTGGGCCGACCGCTTGCGGTGGAAGCTGCAGGAGAACGTACCCGGAAAGTTTCCCTTTACGGCGGGGGTATTTCCCTTTAAACGACAAAACGAAGACCCCACCCGCATGTTTGCCGGGGAGGGCGGACCCGAGCGCACCAACAAGCGCTTTCACTACCTTTCTCTGAACATGCCCGCCAAGCGCCTGTCCACTGCCTTTGACTCTGTAACCCTCTACGGCGAGGACCCCGACTACCGGCCCGATATTTATGGGAAAGTGGGCAATTCGGGCGTTTCAGTGGCTACCCTGGACGATGCCAAAAAGCTGTATTCGGGTTTTAACCTCTGCCACCCTTCCACCTCTGTTTCCATGACCATCAACGGGCCCGCTGCGACCATTCTGGCCTTTTTTATGAATGCGGCCATTGACCAGCAGTGCGAGCTGTACATACGGCAGCAGGGTATGGAGGAGGAAGTGCAGGCAAAAATTGCGGATATATATGCCCAAAAACAGGCCGAACGCCCATTTTATAACGGCCCCCTGCCAGAAGGAAACGACGGCCTGGGCCTCATGCTGCTAGGCATAACCGGCGATGAAGTGCTGCCCCGCGAAGTGTATGAACGCATTAAGGCCGACACCCTACGCAAGGTGCGGGGCACGGTGCAGGCCGACATCCTGAAAGAAGACCAGGCTCAGAATACCTGTATTTTCTCTACTGAGTTTTCCCTGCGCCTGCAGGGAGATGTGCAGCAGTATTTCATCGACCATCAGGTACGAAACTTCTACTCCGTCTCCATTTCTGGCTACCACATGGCCGAGGCCGGGGCCAACCCCATTACCCAACTGGCCTTTACCCTGGCCAATGGCTTTACCTTCGTGGAGTACTACCTGGCCAGGGGCATGAATATCAACGATTTTGCCCCCAATTTTTCCTTCTTCTTCTCCAACGGGCTGGACCCCGAGTACGCCGTTATCGGGCGGGTGGCCCGCCGTATATGGGCCAGGGCCATGAAGCTGAAGTACGGAGCCGGAGAGCGGGCTCAGAAGCTGAAATATCACATTCAGACTTCTGGTCGATCCCTGCACGCCCAGGAGATCAGTTTTAACGACATACGCACTACCCTACAGGCGCTTTACGCCATTTACGACAACTGCAACTCCCTGCACACCAACGCCTACGACGAGGCCATTACCACCCCTACGGAGGAATCGGTTCGCAGGGCCATGGCTATTCAACTCATCATCAACCGGGAGTTGGGGCTGGCCAAAAATGAAAACCCCCTGCAGGGCGCCTTCATCATAGAGGAACTCACCGACCTGGTAGAAGAGGCGGTAATGGCCGAATTTGACCGCCTTACCGCCCGTGGGGGCGTGTTGGGGGCCATGGAGAGCATGTATCAGCGAGGAAAAATACAGGAGGAATCGCTTTACTACGAGCAGCTCAAACACAGTGGTGAGCTGCCCATTATTGGCGTCAATACCTTTCTGGCAGACGATGGCTCTCCCACCATCATGCCCAAAGAAGTGATACGAGCCACACAGGCTGAAAAGGATTTTCAGATCGCCCAGCTGCATGCATTGCACCAGCGGGAACAGGAGCGGGCCGGTATCTGGCTCAAAAAGCTGCAAACGGCCGCTACCCACCACCAAAATGTATTTGAGGTGCTTATGGATGCCGTAAAGTATTGCTCACTGGGACAAATTACCCATGCCATGTTTGAGGTAGGGGGCCAATACCGGCGCAATATGTAGCCCCTCCGGGCAGTGGCCGGGTAGGTTGTGGCAACAAATACCGCTTCGGCTATGGCTACAAGGCTTGTATTTCCTGCTCTCAGCCCGTAAATTGGGAGGGCAAACAGAGAAGCATCACCACTATGCGCAATGAATTACTCAACCCGGAGCTGGCCCCCGGCGAAGATGAAAAGCAGCTGCGTCCGCAGCGGCTGGAGGAGTTTACCGGCCAAAAAAAGCTCACGGAAAACCTCAAGGTATTTGTAGAAGCGGCCAAAATGCGCAAGGAGCCTTTGGATCACGTCATTTTGCACGGACCTCCGGGCTTGGGAAAAACCACCTTGTCTTTTATCATCGCCCGCGAAATGGATGCAGGCATTACCACCACTTCGGGGCCGGTGCTCGACAAACCCGGCGACCTGGCCGGCCTGCTCACCAACCTCGAAGAAGGAGATGTACTCTTCATTGACGAAATTCACCGCCTTTCGCCTGTTATTGAAGAATATTTGTACTCCGCCATGGAAGATTACAAGATCGACATCATGGTGGAAACCGGGCCCAATGCCCGTAGCATTGAAATTGGGTTGAACAAATTTACCCTGGTAGGCGCCACCACCCGCGCCGGCCTGCTTACTTCGCCCATGCTGGCCCGCTTTGGCATCAACGCACGCCTGGAATATTACGATGCCGAAACCCTTGCCCGCATTGTAACCCGCTCGGCAGGGGTGTTGCAGGTACAAATCGTGCCCGAAGCTGCCACTGAAATTGCCCGGCGCAGCCGCGGTACGCCCCGCATCGCCAACCGCCTGCTGCGACGCACACGCGATTTTGCCCAGGTAAAAGGCGATGGCGTCATTACGCTGGATATTGCCAAAATGACCCTGCAGGCACTGGAGGTGGACGAAGCCGGCCTGGACGATATGGACAACAAAATTTTGCTCACCATTATCGATAAATTCAAAGGCGGCCCCGTAGGCCTCAACTCCATCGCAGCAGCCATAGGCGATGAGGCCGAAACCATAGAGGAGGTGTATGAACCCTACCTGGTGATGGAGGGTTTTATTAAGCGCACCGCCCGCGGGCGCGAGGCCACTGAGCGGGCTTATGCCCATTTTGGCAGGTTGAAAGGGGGCGAGTCACCCACTCTGTTTGGTTAACGCACTTGTTTCCTCAACACCCAGCCCCAAATACCCGCTAGATGAAACAACGAATTGCACAGCTCGCCCTGGTGGTCAGGGACTACGACGAAGCCATTGAATTTTACACCCAAAAACTGGGGTTTGAACTGCTGGAAGACACCCGCCTGAGCGAGCAAAAACGCTGGGTGCGGGTGGCCCCGCCGGGAGACTCCTCCTGCGGCCTGCTGCTGGCCAAAGCTGCCAATGAAGAACAGGCCAAAAGTATAGGCAATCAAACAGGCGGCAGGGTATTTTTGTTTTTATTTACCGATGACTTCTGGCGGGATTACCACAACTTGAAAGCCCGCAACGTCCGCTTCCTGCGGCCTCCCAAGGAAGAAACCTACGGCACCGTGGCGGTGTTTGAGGATTTGTATGGCAATAAATGGGATTTGATCCAGCCTGCATAATCTTCCACCTCTTTCCTTCATCAAATGAAGAAGCGTCTTTTCTATACAGAGGGATGGCCTTAATGGAATAAGGGGCCATACTGCTCACCAGCATGGCCCCACAGATCAGATTATGTTCGACGCACTAATTGACCACATTCAGTTTGCGGCTGCCTATCCACTTGCCATCCAGGGCAAAACGCACCAGGTAAACCCCTTCGGGAAGTTTGGGGACGGGCAGGTTCAGGGCCTGGTTGCCGGCGGCTACGTCAAAGTTGCCCGAAGCCAGCACATTGCCCGCCTGGTCTTGTAGCTGCCATTTGCCCTTGCCGACTGCCGGGCTGAAGAGGGTCAGCCTGGTGAGGGAAGTAGCAGGGTTGGGATAAAACTCTCCCAGAGATGCCTGCAGCCCCGGCACCCACACGCCCAGCATGCTGGAGTAGGTGGTGCTTCCATGCCTGGGTTGGTACCTGAGGCGGTAGAAGTAACGCTGGTTTGCTTTTACCCCTTCATCGGTAAACGCTCCTTTGGGCTGCATGGCCCCTTCAAAGCGGCAGAGGGGCTGGAAGTGAGTCAGGTCCTGGCTGCGCTCCAACTGTACCTGCCCAATCTCCTGAGCCTGCGACAGCTCCCAGTTGAGCTGTACCTGCCTGGCCACCACCTCGGCGCTCAGGCGTGCAGCAGGAGCCTCACTTGCACAGTGCACACTCAGGCTGAAGGTCCCCACTGCTCCGGCGGTACCGTTGACGTAAATGAGGTAAGGCTCGCCAGCCACCGTGGCAAAGCTCACGGCAGAGCCCCCTTCACAGCCGGGTAAGTCAGCCGCATCGTTACCGGTTACACAGGAAAGGGTGTCGCAACCAAACTCATATACATTCAGGCGCGTATCGTAATCGCCACATACCTCTATGCGCACAGAGTCTCCTGTACCAATCAGTTCATACCAAACGCCCGGGGCATCGGCATGGGTGCCGCAAAAGCCACATACGCCCACATCCGTAGCGCCGTCGGTGCGGCCTTGTACCACATCGCCGCAGGCAATGGGCGTAGCCGCGCTGCACAGGTCGTTGTCGGGTGGCGGCAGGGTACAGTCGGCAGTGAGGGCTTCTGTAAGGCTGCAGTTGGCAGCTTCAGGATCGGTGAGGGTAAATATGACGATGCTTTGGCTGGGATAGGGGCCCAGTATATAGGTCCCGGCTGAAAGTCCCGTAAGAGGAGCTGAGCCCTGGTTGTCGGTGAGGGTAAAAGCCTGGCCCGTACCTCCTATGCTGATATGCACCTCAAAGCTGCTGCCATTGAGGCATACGGCTTCGGCCGACAACAGCTCCAGGTCGCAGGGTTTGGGCGGAGCACAGTCCGCTGTTACCACGGGCGAGAGCAGGCGGCAAAGGCTGCTGTTTTCGTCCTGCACGGCTATCACTACCTGTGTGCCACTGGGATAGCTGCCATAAGTATAGGTACCTGCACTCAGCCCACTCAGGGCAGGAGTTCCCTGGTTGTCCGACAAGGTATAGGTATTTCCTGCTCCGCTGAAGCTCACCAGCACCTCAAAAGTCGAATCGTTCAGGCAGTTGGTGCTTACACTCAGGTCTTCCAGCAGGCAGGGCGGGGCGCAGTTGTTGGTGAGGCCCATCACGATGT
>RFHT01000042.1 GCA_003696835.1 Bacteroidota bacterium | reverse complement strand
TGTCCTCCCCTTTGGCACGAAAATGGGAGCGCTATGCGTTTTTAGCCTGCCGGAATGCGTATATTTATAGCGTAAAAAATGGGCATGACGATATTAGAAGCATTTCTTCAACAGGGCTCAGTAAGTACAGATACCCGCCAGATCAAAGAGGGGGATTTGTTTTTTGCACTTAAGGGCCCCAATTTTAATGGCAACGCCTTTGCCGCCCGGGCCCTGGAAGCCGGGGCCAGCTATGCCGTTATCGACGAGCAGGCCTATGCCGTGCCCGGCGACGCGCGCTACCTGCTGGTACCCGACAGCCTCAAAGCCTTGCAGCAGCTTGCCCGCGACTACCGCCGCCGCTTCGATATACCCATACTGGGCATTACCGGCAGCAACGGCAAAACCACCACCAAGGAGCTCATTCAGGCCGTATTGGCCACAGAAAAGCGGGTATTTGCCACCCCCGGCAACCTCAACAACCACATAGGCGTACCCCTCAGCTTGCTGAGCATGCCCGCCGACACCCAGCTTGCCGTCATAGAGATGGGCGCCAACCAGCCTGGCGATATAGCCGAACTCGCCCACATCGCCCTGCCCACCCACGGCATCATCACCAACATCGGCCAGGCCCACCTGGAGCGCTTCCACAGCATAGAAGGGGTGCGCAAAACCAAGGGGGAATTGTTTGATTTCCTGCGCACCCACGGAGGCAAGGCTTTTGTCAACACCCTGGACACTCAGGTGATGCGGGCCGCTAAAGGGCTGAAGCAGATGGTAACCTATGGCAGGCAGGACAGCCATGCCTGGGTAGAGGTTCTGCACAGCAGCCTGCAGGGCATGCAGCTGCACCTGCACCACCGGCAGTGGCCGGAGCCCCTGCACTTAGAGTCGGCCCTTTCGGGCAGCTACAATGCCCTCAACATACTGGCAGCAGCATGCATAGGCGTTTACTTTGGCCTGAAACCCACTTCCATACAGCAGGGAATCGCTTCCTACCGGCCCACCAACAACCGCAGCCAGCTGCTCAGGCGGGGAGACTATACCATCTGGCTGGATGCCTATAACGCCAACCCCACTTCCATGCGGGCGGCCATCAGCCACCTCATGCAGGTGGCAGGAGGAAAAAAGGTGGCCCTCATTCTGGGTGATATGTATGAACTGGGAGCCCAAAGTGAGCAGGCCCACCGGGAGTTGGGCGAGTTTGTACACAGCCTGCATCCCTACCGCCTCATTGGCATTGGTGCCCACATGAAACAAACCGTGGCAGTAGCAGGAGGAGTGGCCAGTTGGTTTCCCGATGTGGAAACTGCCAAAGACGCCCTTCCAGGCCTGCTCAAGGGGGCAGAGGTGCTGCTGCTAAAGGGCTCCAGAGGCGTGGCACTGGAAGGCCTGCTGGAGGTGCTGTAATGCCCCTTTACCTTTTACCCCTAACCCTCATCGGGTGGCAGCTCAGCGGCCTGCGCCCGCTGCATGTCCAGCATCTTCTTCCCACGGCTCAGGGAATACACATCTATGAGGATGTGGGCTGCCATGGCAGCCCAGAGCTCCCCCGTCCAGATAAACAGGCCAGAGGCCACTACCCCAAACAAAAAAGCAAGTAGCATGTTGCGCTTACGGGTGCCATAATGTGAGCCTGCAAACAGCAGGTTGACCACCACGATGGCAGGAATAAGGGAAATATATTGCTGCAATTGCCAGAACAAAAACCCCCTGAAGATAATTTCCTCGCATACCCCCGCCGTAAAAGAAAGAGCCATTGCCCAGGCGTACTCCTGCCGGTTGGCTGGTATCAGGTGCAGCACGTCCCGGTACCATGCTGCTACTTTGGGGAGCTTGGAGGTGGAGATGGAGATAAACTGTGCTCCCCAAATTCCCAGGGCTGTAAGTGCCAGCAAGCCTGCCACCCATACCGGCTTGCTGAGAAAGCCCAGCCCAATGGCAGTGAGTGGGTCGCCCTCAAAACTCATGGCCAGCAGGATGAGGGCCACCATTACCCACTGGAAGATGATGGATTGGCGAAAGACCAGCTTTCTGTAGGCCGGGTACTGCTCCAGCAGCCTTCGTAGGCGCTTTCCCCCGCTGAGTAGGGAATACAGCGGCAGGCCCAGACCCAGCAGGGCGGTCAGCAGGATATAGGAAATGGTGGATTCCATCATTACTTGTGCTTTAAAACAGATTTATGAGATATTAGCAGGGGGGCTTATGTTGCAGGCGGTTTGCGCCGGAAATTGCGGGCCCAACTTAGGGCAGAGCTGGCCGTAATGGCCATGAGTGCAGCCAGGAAGTTGAACAAGAGGTCCAGGGGGTCAAACACCCGGTTGGGCAGCAGAGCCTGTATGCCTTCATCGACCAAGCCCAGCAGGGAGCTGATGAGCAGGGCCAGCAAAGCGGGCAGGGGGACGTGCCTTCCTTGTTGTTTGCGTTCCCTGAGGGCTTCAAAGATCAACACGGCTACCAGGCTGTACTCAATGAGGTGGCTGCGCTCTTCGGGCAGTTGTATGCGGGCAAAAAGCAGCAGGTAGGCAGCCGCTATGCCCACCCACACAAATACTTCGGTTTTACCGGCCCTGCGACGCAGGCCGTGCAGTAGGATGGCCACGGCAGTAAGTACCAGGCCCAGGGTAAAGCTGATACCGATCAAGCCGCTTTGGCGCAGCAGGCCTGCCAGCCTGGGGGCCAGTCCCAGGGTGGCATAGATGGCGATGAGTACCAGCAGGGTAGCGATCCATAGCCTGCGTTCGCGCCGGGATGAAAAAAGGGGCACTATTTGTTGTCCTTGTTTTCTAGTTCTTCGGATTCGAGGGAGGGGTCCTCTTCGTCGGAGAAACTTCTGCGCATGCGGGTATCGGCGTCTATGTTTTGCAGGCGGTAGTAGTCCATGATGCCGAGGTTGCCCATGCGCAGGGCCTCGGAAATGGCCCTGGGCACCTGAGCTTCCGATTCGATGAGCTTGGCGCGCATTTCTTGCACCCGGGCGCGGAAGTGCTGTTCTTCGGCCACGGCTTCGGCTCGTTTTTCCTCGGCTTTGGCGCGTGCTACCTGCAGCTCGGCCGAAGCCTCTTCGGCCGCCAGCAGGGCGCCAATGTTTTTGCCGATGTCTATATCGGCTATATCGATAGAAAGCACGTCGTAAGCTGTACCAGCGGTGAGGCCCTCGGTCATGATGCGGTCGGAAATCACGCTGGGGTCTTCGAGTATGTCTTCGTGTTTTTCGGCCGAGCCAATGGCTGCTACAATGCCCTGGCCCACGCGTGCCATGACTGTTTCTTCTCCGGCGCCCCCCACGAGCTTCTCCAGGTGGGCGCGCACCGTAATGCGGGCCTTGACAATGAGCTGGATGCCGTCTTTGGCCACAGCCTCAATTTGGGGAGAGTCAATCACTTTGGTATTTACTGAGTCGCGAACGGCCTGCAACACGTCGCGGCCGGCCAGGTCTATGGCAGCGGCCTGTTCAAAGTTGAGACCAATACCAGCGTTTTTGGCCGAAATGAGGGCATCTATCACCCGGGTGACATCTCCTTTGGCGAGGTAAAGGGTTTCCAGGGAGTTGAACCTTACGTCATCGAGGTTGGCTTTGTGAGCTTTGATCAGCTCATCCACAATTTTTTTGGGAGGTACGCGCCTGAGCCGCATACCGATAAACTGGGGAATGCCAATGCGTACACCGGAAAACTGGGCTGTGATGAGCAAATTGACGGGCACAAAGTAGAAAATGGCGGCTATGATCAGCAGAAACAGCACAACGCCAATGACCTCAAGGGTTTGTAACAGATCGAGCAGGATAATCTCCATACCAAATTACGTTCAGGGTTCAATAAATTCGCTCTAATTTAGGCATTATTCCTGAATATATACCTATGATTTGGATAGTTTAATCGCTACAAATAAAAAAAGAAAGAACACCCGCCTTCTTCTGTCGAAGAAGTAATGGCATTCTTTCTGTGTTTTTGCCAAATGTCTGGCCGGGCTTAGCTGTCTTCCTTGAGGAAGTTGAGCATGGCCTCCAGCCCTTTGGTCAGACCAGCAAGCTGATCCGGCTTGAGGGCTTTAATGGTCGCCTCGGACACCAGCTTCATGGACTCGTCAAGCTCAGTGAGCAGTTTCTCTCCTTTGTTGGTGGGGCGGATATAAATCACGCGCCGGTCTTCTTTGGAGTTTTTACGCTTGACCAGTTTGTTTTTTTCAAGCTTATCAATGGTGCTGGTAAGGGTGCTAAGCTTAATGTTGAAGTGTTCACCTACCTCTTTCATTTTTTTCATCTCGTTCTCATTGAGGAAGCTGATGATATCCACTTCCATTTCATTGACCGAGTAACGATCGAGGATAGATTGCCGGCGATGGTTAAAAGCCAGGACTAACTCATTCAAAACTTCTTCCAAATGCGCTGCATTTGGTTCGGGGGAAACTTTTCTTGCAGTACTCATCCGAATAAATTATAAGTTGAACATTATACCCAATTATATATTATAGTAAGAACGCTTAAATTGGTCATTCAATTATATAC
>RFHT01000041.1 GCA_003696835.1 Bacteroidota bacterium | reverse complement strand
TTGAGGCCGCCAAAGGATTTGGAAATATGTTCTACCTGCAAGAATGCCATAATTGGGATTTTTTCTAAACTTTTCGCACATAATGCTTGCCAAACAGGCCGGAGGGTTTGAAAAACAACACCAGCACGATGATGAGGAAAGCCACGACCGACTTGAATTCAATCGAAATGTAGAAGCCGAATAAATTTTCCAGCAGCCCCAGCATCAGCCCCCCAATGACTACACCGGGCAAGCTCTTCATACCGCCCAGTACAGCAGCGGCAAAGCCTTTGAGCAGGGGGTCCCACATCATGGCGGGGTCCAGGGTGGTGACCGGAGCAATGAACAGGCCGGCTATTCCGCCCACCACTGCACTGAGTCCAAAGGAAATGCCCATGATGCGGTGGGTGGGAATGCCGTTCATTTTAGCGGCCAGATGGTTTTGCTGGCTGGCTTTCATGGCCAGTCCGAGTTTGGTGTATTGCAAAAAAAGATAAATGCCCAGCATCATTAGTACAGCAATGGCTATGGTAGCCAGATTGAGTTCCGTAAGGATGAAGTCCCCCATTTCCCATACTTTTTCGGAGGTGGAAAAGGGCAAATCCAGCCGTTTTTGTTCGGCGCCCCACTTCCAGCCCGCTATGCCATAGAGCACCATCTGAAAGCCAATGGTAATGATGATGTAACTCAGGGGGGTGGGCTCTTTGGCTCTGCGGATAAAGGCAAACTCCAGTATGACCCCCAGAAAAAAGGCAAATACCAGGCAACCCAGAAAAGCCACCCAAAAGGGGTAGCCCGCCACCGCAATCATGACATAGGCGATATAGGTGGAGAGCATGGCCATTTCTCCCTGGGCGAAGTTGGGTATTTCCGAAGCTTTGTAGGTAATGCTCATGGAAAGGGCCATGAGCGAGTAAATGCTGCCGGCCACCAGGCTACTAATGATGAGTTGAATGAGGTCAGACATATTCCATTTGCCAAATTAAAAGGGCCAGGTTTTCCAATAAATTTTTACCCTCAGCCAAAGACCGTACAGACCCAAGGGCTCAAAAATGATGATGCCGATCAGGGTGAGGCCCATAAACACCCAGGAAATATTGGAAATGCCACTTGCCGACATGAAGGTTTCCGAAAACTGCACCAAGGCCGGGCCGAGCAGCGGAATTTCGGGCACATTTTGTAGCTGCAGGTCCAGGAAGGTCAGCAGTACAGCCCCCAGCACCGAGCCCGTTACGGAGCCCAGCCCCCCCACAATGATAATGGCCAAAAACTTGATGGACAACACAAAGGTAAAGATGGTGGGGTTGATAAAGCCCAGGTACAGGGCCCACAGCCCGCCGGCCAGGCCAGCGTAGAAGGCACTGATGGCAAAGCTCAGGGTTTTGTATCTGGCCAGGTTGATACCAATGGCAGAAGCAGCAATGTCGCTGTCTCGTATGGCCTGGAAAGCCCGGCCAATGCGGCTTTTGAGTATGTTGCGGGCAAAGAGGGTCATCAATACCGTAAGGGTGATGATGATCATGTACAGGCTGCGGTCGTAGCTCAGCGGGCTCCAGCCCAGCTCCAGTCTGGGCACGTGCAGACCCATGCGGCCACCGAATACATCCATTCTGCCAATAACCACCGTCACGGCCAGGCCAAAGCCCAGGGTGGCAATGGCCAGGTAGGGGCCTTCCAGCTTGAGAGAGGGAAGGCCCAGAATGGCCCCGAAGAAGGCCGCCACCAGGCCCGCCAGTACCAACACCAGCAGAAATGCCACGAATGACAACCCCGCAGGCAGCAGCGGGTTGAGTACCTTCATTAGCATCACCACTGTATAAGCACCTATGGCCACAAAACCAGCATGGCCCAGCGAAATTTGCCCCGTATTGCCTACCAGCATGTTCAGCCCCAGCGCCACAATGGCGTGAATAGCCATGAGGTTGATGATGGACAAATAATATGACTTGGTGAAATAAAAGGGGATGCCTGCCAACACAGCTAGCAAAATCAGCGCCCAGATGCGTTCGCTGCGGTGGTTAAACAGGCGGATGTCCTCAAAGTAAGATTTCTTCAGATCCATAGATGGAGCCGTAGCAGGTTTGTTTCTGCACGGAATATAGCACTATTTGGGTGGGAATCCGAAAAAAATCTGCTCCCAATTTTCCAAAAAACTTCTGCCATGAAACATTTGGAACAAACAGGCGTTATACAAATTAGTGTATATTGACATTTTTTTGACAAATACCAACCAAAATGAACCTCATCCGAAAAGTATGGGCCCCCATACGCAAGCAAATCGACATCATCGCAGGAGGCCTGAAAGGTTTTATCACCGACAGGCGTTTCAGGCAGCAGAAGCTCAACAACCTCGTCATGGGGTTGGGAGAAATTCGCTTTCTCACATTTATGTTGTTGCTGGCCTTTGTGTTGTTCACCCTGCCCGGGCAAACCAAGGACATGTTTCGCAGCCTGGCCACCGACCCGGAGCACGAAGTGGTCTATGTAATTGTATTTTTTGGCGCCCTGCTGCTATGGGGCATCAGCGTGGCTTA
>RFHT01000373.1 GCA_003696835.1 Bacteroidota bacterium | reverse complement strand
GGGTACGAATTGCTGCGCAGGTACATACTGCGGCTGGATTTCGACCGGCAGCAGATCGAGGTTTTTACTGACGGCGAATACTTGCCTGAGCCCGAAGCGGAGGTGCTGGAGTTTGAGTTGAGCAGGAAGATTCCGGTTATCTATGCTGAGCTAAGCTTGAATGAGCGAGAAACCGTAGAGGGCCGGTTTATGCTGGACACGGGGGCGGGTGCTGCCCTCATTCTGAACTCGCCCTTTGTGCAAAGGCTGCAATTGATTCAGCGTACCCAACCCCGTTATCTGCAGCGCTCCTTTGGCCTGAGCAACCAGTACATGGAAAGCTATATGGGGCGCATGGCGGGCATTGGCCTGGGCAGTTACTACTTCAGCGCTTTGCCCACCAAACTGAGTATGGCTTTCCAGGGGGTGGAGTCGCTGGAGGAAATTGATGGCATCATTGGCAATGAGCTACTCAAAAAGTTCAACCTCACATTTGACTACCGCGACCAACTCATTTTTATCCATCCATCCCGCTATTTCGATGAGCCGCTGCGGGTGGATTGTTCGGGGCTCAAGCTACAGTACGATTCTACTTTTACTGCCATAGAGGTGCTGGACGTGATTGCGGCCTCGCCTGCAGGCGAGGCGGGGCTTCGCCCGGGCGATGTGTTGCGCGAATTAAACGGGCAGCCTGTACAACAACTGGCGCTGGAGGCGATACTGGATTATTTGAGGCGGGAGGGCGAAGAGGTAGAAGTACGCATAGAACGACAAGGGAAAATATTGACCAAACGCTTTACCTTAAAGGCATTGATTTGATGAAGCTGGACTTTCAAGCCGAAGAGTTTGAGGATTTGTTGCAACAGGCCTCCCGCATTGTGCTAAACTGGTACCGGGAGTTGGAGGAGCGCAAAGTGTATCACAACTACCCTGCTGCAGAAATAGCCGAACGCTTTGACGAACCCCTGCCCGTGCAGGGCACGGAGGTAGCAGAGCTGCTGCGCCTGGTGGAGCAGGATGTGGCGGAACGTTCCAACCTCAACATTCACCCTCAGTACTATGCCTACATCACGGGCGGTGCCAACCAGGTGGCCATACTGGCCGAGCTGCTGCGCACTGCTCTGAACCAGAACAACCTCAAGTGGCACAGTGCGCCTGCCAATTCGGAAATGGAGAAAATCGTGGTACGCTGGGTGTCTGAGTTCATCGGCTATGGGGTGCCGGGTGCGGGTGTGTTGGCCAGTGGAGGGGCCGTGGCCAATTTTCTGGCCCTGGCAGTAGCCCGCAAGCAGCAGGCTCCTTTTGATGTGGCCGAGGAAGGCATGGCCGGCGGGCCCCGCATGTGCGTGTACGTGTCGTCGGAGGGGCACTCCAGCATCGACAAGGCGGCGGATATGCTGGGAATGGGGAAAAAATACGTGCGGAAAATTCCAGTAAAACCGGATTTTACCATGGACCCTCAGGCCCTGGTGGCCCACATTGAGGCCGACCGGCAGCAGGGCCTGCTGCCGGTATGTGTAGTGGGCATAGCCGGCACCACCAACACCGGCGCGGTGGACCCCCTGGAAACCCTGGCAGGCATTTGCAGGCAGTACGGGCTGTGGTACCACATAGACGCCGCCTACGGCGGCCCTGCGGCCGCCACAGAGGCGGCCGGGCCTCTCTTTACAGGTATTCACCTGGCCGATTCCCTCATCGTGAATCCGCACAAATGGCTGTATGCGCCTTTCGAAGCTGCCTGTGTGCTGGTGCGCAAAGGCGAGCACCTGCGCGATACCTTCAGCATGATTCCTCCCTACCTGCGCTATGGCCAGCAGGACCAGCGCACCGACCTGATGGAGTACAACCTGCAGCTGACCAAGGACTTTAAGGCCCTCAAAATATGGATGGCTTTCAAGGCCTATGGGGCCCATGGCCTGCGCAAGGCCATAAGCCACGACCTGCACATCGCCCGTTACCTGGCGGACTGCATCCGGCAGACCCCAGATTTTGAGCTGCTGGCGCCCGTGCCCCTTTCCATTGTATGTTTTCGCTACCTGGGGCCTGGCGGAAAAATCCGGGACGAGCAGGCCCTCAACCAACTGAACGAGCGCATTTTGCAGGCCGTTGAAGCTGATGGGCGGGTATTTTTTACCGGCACCCAGTTGCAGGGCAAAACTGCCCTGCGCTGCTGCTGCATCAACCACCGCCGGGAAGAGCGCCACATTGACGAACTGCTGAACATCATACGGGAAATTGGCTTGCGTTTTACCAACCCTCCCATTTCCGGTACGTAGGTATATAGAACACAAAGCCAGTAGATTTCCTGCCGTTTGCTTATTTGCCATCATCGTACTTAACTTTCAGGAATGAAGCAGCCAGGCAGCAAACCCACCGCTCGCGGAAAGATTATTCTCGGTTTTTTGCTGGCCACCATGGTGGTGGCCATGGGCTGTTATTATGCCTACTACCAGGTGGGGCAGCTGGCCGAGGTGGTAAAACCCACCGGCAGCGAAGCCACAATTGATGAGCTGGAAAAAACCATTGGGATCTTGTCCCAGGGTGAGGGCATCGTAATGGCTTATGTCATTACTGGCGATACGGCAGCGCTCCAGCCTTATTCGGAAATGCTGGAGAACCTCATTTTTGTAGATTTTACCCACTTTTCCCCAGCAGACTCTGTTTTCCTGGCCGATCTGATCAACGAAAAGCTGGTGGTTGAAGATCAGATCATTCAAATTTTGGGAGATACCAGCCTGCGCGACCCCTACGAGGTGGTGTATGCCGAGCTGGACGAGGCCCTGAAACAAGTGCCCGGGACGGGCAGCCGCAGCAGATCGCGCAGGTCCTCTGGCCGCAAAACCAAACCCAGCACCAAGCCGGCCACTCAAGCCGAAGAACCCCCACCCACTACGCCTCCACCTGCTGAAGAAGAAGAAATCAAGGCCGCCCGGCCCAAGAAGTTTCACCTTGGTGGATGGGGGCTTTCCAAAGAAGAGAAAGAGGCATGGCGCAAGTGGAAGGAAGAAAAGCAGGAAGAACGCCGGAAAAAAAGACAAGATAATAAAGAGCAGTCAGCTAAAAAGAATAAACCTGACCGAAGCGACATAGAGCTGGTGGTGGACAGGCTGGTACCCAAAAGCCCGGTATTGCCCGAAGATGAACCACCTGCAGACTTCGACTGGGTGCCTCCCCAAAAGCCCCAGGACACCAAAAAGCTGGTGGAAACCCTCAAAGACTCCATTGCGCGGCGCGACAGCATTTATACGTATAAGCTGCAAGAACAGCGCGACACCCTGCTCAAGCTGGTGAATAAGGATCGCCAACTCATGCAGCAGATTATTCAATTCAAGGAAAATATACAGATACGGGATGCAGAGCAAATACGGCAGAGTACGGCCAAGGCCGAACAGCTGATACAGCAGACGCCCCGGGTGATTGCCATTTTTGGGGCGGCCATGCTGCTGCTGTTTGTGGTGTTGCTCATCATTATTTTTCGCGATATAGCCCGCAACCAGCGCCTGCAAAAGCGTCTGCGGGAGGAAAACGCCCGCGCCCAGCAGCTGGCGCATGCCAAGGAGGAGTTTTTGGCCAATATGAGCCACGACATACGCACCCCTATGAATGCGGTCATCGGCTTTACCGAGCAACTGCAGGAAACGCCCCTGAACCGGCAACAGCGCAAGTTTTTGCGCACCATACAGCACTCGGGCAACTACCTGCTGGGGCTCATCAACGATGTGCTGGATTATTCCAAACTGGAGTCGGGCAGCTTTGAGTTGGAACACATTGATTTTTCCCCCGCCAATGTGCTCAATCAGGTGTATGAAACCTTTCATGCTGAGGCCGAAAAAAAGGGCCTGCGCCTGAGCTGCCAGTACGATCATGGCCTGCCGGAAATGCTGAAGGGTGACCCCCTGCGGCTCAAACAAATGCTGTTCAACCTAACGAATAATGCCATCAAGTTTACCGACAAAGGCAGTATCTCCATTCAGGCCAGGGTATCAAAACGGAAAAACAATCAGGTATGGCTGGCCATTTCGGTTAAAGATACCGGCATTGGCATAGCTGCGGACAAGCTTCCGGCTATTTTTCGGGAATACGGACAGGCCGAAACTGCTACAAGCCGCAAATATGGGGGCACTGGCCTGGGGTTGTCTATCACCAAAATGCTGGCCGAAAAACACGGTGGCAGCATAGAGGTGGAAAGTGAGCCGGGCAAAGGTACGGTCTTTACTCTGCACCTTCCTTACGAGTTGGGCTCGCACCAGCAAGCTCCCCCGGAAGCCGCGGCGGGAACCCCTTCCCGGGTGGATGCTTCTTTTTTGAGAGGCAAACGCATACTGATAGCGGATGATGAGCCTTTCAACCGCTTTTTGCTGGAAACCATACTGGAAAAGTGGGGGGTTAAAACTGATGTGGCCGAAAATGGCCAGCAGGCCGCCCGGCTGGCCCAAAAAAATGACTATGATTATGTGCTCATTGACCTGCAAATGCCCGAAATGAGTGGCACCGAAGCCAGTGCCTATATACGTAAAGAACTGGGCAAAAACATGCCCATTGTGGCCCTGACAGCTACTTCTACCCCGGCCGAAGCCCAACAGGCGCTGAAGTCGGGCATCAATGAAGTGCTGCTCAAGCCTTTTAAGGAAGAACATCTTTTACACACGCTTTATGCCATCAGCCAGCAGGGAGCGCATGCGCCCAATATGGCTGAAATTATTCTCAACGACATGCCCAAATACCAAATAGACGAACTCTACAAACTGACGGGGAATGACTCTAAAAAAGTGCTGCATCTGCTCGAAATTTTCGTTAAGCACACCCCAGAAGAGCTGCGGCTGCTGCAGCGCGCAGCCAGGCAGCAAAACTGGCAGCAACTGAGCGCCGCCGCTCACAAGCTCATCCCCAAAGTAAGGCACCTGGTGCCCGCCATGGAACCCCGGCTGCGCTACATCAAAGAACTGGCCGACCAGGGCCAGCAAGTGGACCAACTGCCCGCCCTGGTGAAAGAAGTTGCCCGCCAACTGGTGGACATCATCGTGGAGGTAGAAAAGGAAATTCAACGCCTCAGGGGGTGAAGGGGGCAGGGGGCAGGTGACAAGATACAGGTGACAAGATACAGGTGACAAGATACAGGTGACAAGATACAGG
>RFHT01000372.1 GCA_003696835.1 Bacteroidota bacterium | reverse complement strand
TTCCTGTCTCAGAAAAGTTAGTAAGAGGCTTCTGACTTCTGTAAACACTGAAATACTATTTTATTAGAAAAATGCCTCAGACTATCCCGAACTCACATTTGGATATGGTGCTGAATGGGTATCTAAGGTATCAAAAAGCGCTGTCATTTCAAGACTTTTATCCCGAAAAAGGGAAAATGATTAACTGAGGAGGCTCAATATATGAAAGGCTGTTTGAGTCCCCCCCCGGTCCTCCGCAGTTCACGTTTCTGCTTATTGTTTAAGACGTTTGCGAGGGCTTCGCCCTTCACGATAGTCGGCCCCGGGGCTTGCGGTGAGCCAACCTGGGCTATGTGCAGCCCATCTATCCCATTTGATGTTTATTCATCGGCATATCTGCGGGCGCATCTCAAAGTTCCTCAATGACGAAATTGTGGTTGGTGTAGATGCAGATATCGGCTGCAATGCTGAGGGCTTCTTCTACCATCTCTCTGGCAGAGAGCTGGGGGGCGTGTTTTTTGAGGGCAAGGGCGGCGGCCCGGGCGTAGTTGGCACCGGAGCCTATGGCCAGCACGTCGTTGTCGGGGGAGAGCACATCCCCCGTGCCCGAAATGATGTAGCCTTCGCTGCGGTCCATGACGATGAGCATGGCTTCCAGCCTGCGCAGGTAGCGGTCGGTGCGCCATTCTTTGGCCAGCTCTACCGCTGCCCGCTGCAGGGTAGAGCGAAACATGTTCAGCTTTTCGTCGAATTTTTCCAGCAGGGCAAAGGCATCAGAGGTGGAGCCGGCAAAGCCCACCATGATCTTCCCATCATTGATTTTTCTGATTTTTTTTACGCTGCTTTTCACCACGGTGTCGCCCATGGTGGCTTGTCCGTCGGCGCCCAGGGCTACTTTGCCATTGTGCAATACCCCCAGGACTGTGGTGCCGTGTATGCGTTCCATGCCGCCTCTTAATTTTGGTCTTTCAACTGTTTGAGCTCACTCCTGTTTCGGAGGGTGTGAATGTTGTTGGTATGGTCAAACTTATAGACTTTACCAAAGTTGGGGTTGCGTTTTTTGGCCAGCCAGTCCAGGCGGGGTTTGAGTTGTTCTTTGTCAAATACCAGTTTGTCCTTGCCAAAGACCGCCTCTTCCCTGCTGCGGAAGTTGAAGTCGTAGTCGGGGCTCATCACGATGGCCTCTTCGGGGCATACTTCTTCGCAGAAGCCGCAGTAGATACAGCGCAGCATATCAATTTCAAACCTTTCGGGGTAGCGTTCTTTGGGATCATCAACCTCAGCTGCCTGCATGCTGATGGCCAGGGGCGGGCAGGCGCGTGCGCACAGGCCGCAGGCCACACATCTTTCCATGCCTTCCTCTGCCACCAGTACGGGGCGGCCCCTGAACTCCGGGCCCAGTTCGATCTTTTCCTCGGGGTACTGCACCGTAACCGTGGGCCTGAATATGTGTTTGAAGGAAAACCACATGCCCTTGAGAATTTCCGGAAAGTACAGTTTGCCGGACCAGCTCAGTTCCCGCTCGCGCTTATCGCCTTTGATGATACCTTTCTTTTTTGCCATAATGATCATGATCTGAATCGAGGGCTAAATTAGCAGGATTGCCCTCCATAAACAAACATTTTGGACAATTGTTTGTGTTCTAAATGTATGGGAATATGCTGATTTAATCGTAATTTAGTTTGACGGGAAAAATTATTGTGTATTTTTCGCCCCCATACAGCAATCACAGGTGAGCAATTTTCGCCAACATGCTCAGAGACCTCAAATACTTTTTGTTGCTTTCACGGCCTGCCAATGTGCTCATTGCTGTACTTTCGTTTGGAATAGCCTGTTACATCGCCAACGACCGCAACGGTAGCCTGCCCTTTTTGCAGCACGGCCCTTTCTGGGGCACCGTGCTCAGCATTGTGCTCATCGCTGCCACGGGCTACTGGATCAACGACGTCTATGATTTTCGCATCGACCGCATCAACAAGCCCCGGAGCACCATCGTCAACGGCTACCTCTCGGTAAAAAAAGTGCTGACGGCCTATTTCATCACGGTTTTTTTTACCTTGTTGTTTTCTATCCTCTACCTGGGCATCTATGCCGGAAAGCCCGGTATCACCTTCATCAATTTTTTATCGGTTATCCTGCTTTTCTGGTATGCCAGTCACCTCAAACGGGTAAGCGTAGCAGGCAATCTGCTGGTGAGTTTTCTCATCTTTCTGGTCATTATCCTGGCGGGTTACCTCTACCGCATCAACATGCCCCTGATCTGGGTGGGGGTCTTTGCCTTCGAAATTACTTTTATTCGCGAAATCACCAAAGACATAGAAGACATCAAAGGCGATTTACAATACAAATTGCACACCCTGCCCATACAGGTGGGCATACGCTCTACCAAAAAAGTACTGACGGTGCTCTACCTGCTGTTTATCCTCTCCTGCTACCTGCCTTTTTTTTACCGCATTGCACGTACGGGCGACCCCCTCTGGCGCTATTTGCTGCTTTCGGTCAACCTGGTGCAGGTGCCTGCCCTGCTGCTGATGCGCATGATGCTGCGCTCTTCCCACCCCCGCGACTTTGCCATTCAGAGCCGCTACCTCAAGTACCTCATGCTCACGGGCATCATCACCCTCTTATTTTTGAAGTAGATGTATGAAAATTGCGAATTTCTGATGCTTTTGATGCCGGGCTTGGCTAAATTTGCAGCATGAATGCTACGACACAAACGCCTGTTACCCAAACCCGCTTGCGGGAATTGCTCAAAGAACGCATCCTGGTCATTGATGGGGCCATGGGCACCATGATCCAGCGCTACGGCCTGGAGGAAGCCGACTTCCGGGGCGAACGCTTCCGGCATCATCCCGGCCAGCTCAAAGGCAATAACGACCTCTTGTCGCTCACCCGCCCCGACATTATACGCGAAATACACCTGCAATACCTGCAGGCAGGAGCCGACATCATAGAAACCAACACCTTCAGCGCCAACGCCATTTCCCTGGCCGACTACGACATGGTGGAGCAGGCCTATGAGCTCAACCTGGCCTCGGCCCGTATTGCGCGTGCCGCAGCCGATGAAATGACGGCCCAAACTCCCCAAAAGCCCCGTTTTGTGGCAGGAGCCATTGGCCCCACCACGGCTTCGGCTTCCCTCTCTCCCGATGTCAACGACCCGGGCTTTCGCGCGGTGAACTTCGACCAGCTCGTGGCGGCCTACTACGAGCAGATACGCGGACTGGCAGATGGGGGCGTAGATGTGCTGCTGATCGAAACCGTTTTTGACACCCTCAACTGCAAGGCGGCCATTTACGCTGCCGAGGAATACGCCGAAAAGCATGGCAGGCGACTGCCTATTATGATTTCGGGGACCATCACCGATGCCAGCGGCCGCACCCTTTCGGGCCAGGTGGTGGAGGCCTTCTGGGTATCGGTTTCCCATGCCGAGCTGCTCAGCATTGGTCTGAACTGTGCCCTGGGGGCCGAGCAACTGAAGCCCTACGTAAAAAACCTCGCACGCATGGTCCCCCTGCCTGTGAGTGCCTATCCCAATGCTGGCCTGCCTAATGAATTTGGGCAATACGACCAAACACCGCAGGAAATGGCGGCCCTGATAGAAAGCTACCTGGAAGAAGGCCTGCTCAATATGGTGGGCGGCTGCTGCGGTACCACTCCCGAACACATACGGGCCCTGGCTGAGGTGACGGCCGGGCGCCAGCCCCGCGGCATCCCCACACCCAAAACCCTGGCCCAGCTCAGCGGGCTGGAGCCGTTGGTGCTCACCGAAAACACCAACTTCGTCAATGTGGGCGAGCGCACCAATGTAACCGGCTCCCGCCGCTTTGCCCGCCTCATCAGGGAAAATAAATACGAAGAAGCCCTCTCCGTAGCCCGCCAGCAGGTGGAGGGCGGCGCCCAGATCATCGACATCAACATGGATGAAGGCATGCTGGACTCCGAGGCCGCCATGGTCAAATTTCTCAATCTGCTGGCCGCCGAGCCGGACATTTCCCGCGTGCCCGTCATGATCGACTCCTCCAAATGGTCGGTCCTTGAGGCCGGCCTCAAATGCCTGCAGGGCAAGGGCATTGTCAACTCCATTTCCCTCAAGGAGGGCGAAGAAGTGTTTAAGTACCAGGCGCGGCAGGTCAAAAAGTACGGTGCCAGCGCTGTGGTCATGGCCTTTGATGAGCAGGGCCAGGCCGACACCTACGAAAGGCGCATACAAATATGTGAGCGGGCCTACCGCATATTGGTGGATGAGGTGGGCTTTCCTCCCCAGGACATCATCTTCGATCCCAACATTTTTGCCGTGGCCACGGGCATAGAGGCCCACAACAACTATGGGGTGGACTTTATCCGGGCCACGCGCTGGATCAAGCAGCACCTGCCACACGCCAGGGTGAGCGGAGGGGTGAGCAATATTTCCTTTGCCTTCCGCGGCAACAATGCCGTGCGCGAAGCCATGCATTCGGTCTTTTTGTACCACGCCATACAGGCCGGTATGGACATGGGCATCGTCAATGCCGGTATGCTGCAGGTGTATGAGGAAATTGAGCCCGAACTGCGCCAGCGCGTGGAGGACGTCATCCTCAACCGCCGGCCCGACGCCACCGAGCGGCTGGTGGAATACGCCAACCGGGTAAAATCCAAAGGCAAAAAGCGGGAGCGCGACCTCTCCTGGCGCAACAAACCCGTGGCCGAGCGCCTGAGCTATGCCCTGGTCAACGGCATAGTGGACTACATAGAAGAGGATACCGAAGCGGC
>RFHT01000007.1 GCA_003696835.1 Bacteroidota bacterium | reverse complement strand
TGGCTAATCAACTACCAGCACCAAACTTTGCCCCAGTTGGCTTAGTGCCCTCCTTCGTGCCCTGCGTGATCTAAGTGGCTAATCAACTACCAGCATCCTTACCTCAAAACTCAAACTCATCGGCTGCTTCCTCAAAGAAGTCCTCCTCGGCAGCGAGCTGGGGCAGCAGGACTTTTTGGGCCTCGTGAAACTGCTGGAAAACGGCATCCAGTTTGTGGTCTTTGCGCTTTTCGGGGTCGAGCATCAGCTGGTTGAGGTCCACATCGCCTTCGGCGGTAGCTTTGTAACCTATGTTGATTTTGGTGTTATCGTCCAGAAAGCAGTAGGTGAGGCTACCATCTTTGAGGTCCTGCCCATTGTAAAAGCAGATTTTGGCGCCGCTTTCAAAGGTGAGGGCGTTGTAGTCGATGATAAAGGGAAAGAGGTTGATGCTGTTTTGGTACCGGCCTTTGTAGAGCAGCACGGCATCGGTGCTGATGGGCACATCTACGTAGTTGATGCGCTCAGTGTTGATGTTGGATTTGCTGTCCATACCCAGGGCCGTAAAGGCATGCAGGTAGCGGGGCGGAGAGTTGCGTATTTCCTCGTAGGTGATGTTTTTGATGGAAATCATGCGGTATTGTGCCAGAAAGTGGAGGTTTTTGAGCAACACACTCAAACTCCGCTCTGCGGCATAGCAGTCGGGCAGGCCATGTTTGCCTTTGTCGAAGAGGTTGCTGATTTCCTGTAGCTTCTGGCAGGCCCCGAAGAGCTCGTCTTCCTCCACCAGGCGGGGCGCCAGTTCTTGCAGCTCTGGGAGGGGAAAGCTGAGCTGTTGGCTTTCAAAGTACTGACACAGCGCCTGAAGCAGTCTGAGGTATCCCATAATATCGGGATCAAATTCGAGGTCGAAAAGCTGTTTGAGTTGCTCCTTCAATTCATCGGGGAAGCTCTGCTCCTTCTGTTGCTGCTCATCCCACAGCTGCGAAATCATGGCAAAACTCAGCAGTTTGAGGGCCCTTTTAGCCGTGAGCAGGCTGTTGGTCAGGTAGCGGTGCACTTTTTGATCGGAATGGGGTTCTTTTCCAATGGCAAAGAGCTTGCGCAGTTGGATACCCATCACCCCCACAAAGCTGTAGGCAATGATGTCCTTGGCCTTGTCGGTAATGCGGCTCACTTCTTCCCATCCGTCAATGGTTTGGGCCTTTTCCAGGAATTTTTGGGCTACCTTGCTGTGCGGCTGAATGGCGTGGATGAGCTGCAGGGTAAGCAGTTCATTAAAGGGCTTCATTTCCCCGGCCACCTCTCCGGGCAGGCGCCAGTCGGGCTGGGTGGTGTGGAGGGTCCAGGTTTCAGTATCTGCCTCAGTGGCCGCATCGAAGTTAAACATCACACTGCGCTGCTGGGCTTTCTCCTCTACCGGCTCTTTTTCCTTAATGGAATAAGCCGTTTTGAGGTAAGCAATGGCGTGCTCAAAGGCCTGCTGCAGCTTGGGCAGCTTATTGAAAGGGTCTTCGCTTTGGGCGTTGGAGAGGTACTGGTAAAACTGCTGGGCAAAAGCCACCGCTTTTTTGTCCTCTATGGGGTGGTAAGTGGAAATGACCGAAGGCACTCCGGCCTCTTTCATGAGCTCCAGCTGGGGGTTGGTGGAGCAGCCATTGAGAAATACCAGCTGGAGTATGCCGTTCTCCACTTCGCGGCGGAAGAGGTCGGCCAGGCCCACGGCCTGGCCCATTTCGGCATCTTCAAATTGCTGATTGAACTGCAAGCCGTGCCCTTCGGCATGGCCTGCAAAGTGAAACATGAGAATTCTGCCCTTGTAGCGGTTAAACAAGCGAAAAACTTCCTCTATGCTTACCGAAGAGCGCGCAACCACTTTCAGGCGGTTGGTGTCGTCGAAATGCTCCAAGGCCTCCTCAATGATTTTGCGCTCCTGCTCTACCATGGGCAGAAAGGCATCCATGTCGTTTGAAAAAAGAATCAGGGCTACAGGTAACGTGTTGGACATGAGCTTTAATTATTCACTCTTTCAATAACTTTTTGACTTCTCTTACTTCTTTGCGGTATTCCCCCGGCACCAGGTCCAGGCTTTCCAGTAACTCCAGGTCTTCGAGCAATACCTCCCCAAAAGAAAGGGGAGGTCCCTCGGAGGTGTATAGTTCTGTTTTGAGTTGCCGGTACTGCCCGGCGGCCTTTTCTCCTTCCCCCCGCAGCAGCATAATGGCGGGCAGGGTTCTGGCCATTTCCCTCACATAAGCGGAACGGCCCTTATGGGCAGAAAACTGGAAGAAATCAAATTCGGGGGCAGCTATTCCGGTGGCCTCACTGGAAGCGACATAGGTTTCTCCTTCGGAAAAGTTGGCCACTTCGAGCTGCCAGCCTTCCCACAAAGCCGCTTCGGCCTGGTCAAACTGCCCGCTCAGCAGGAGGTGGCGGCTCCACAGCAGATAGTTTTCCTCTTGCCCGGTGGTGCGGGCCAGAGGAGCATACAGCCGGGCCATTTGGGCATGCAGTTGGCGCTTTTGCTCCGGTTTTTGGGCAGCATCCAGCTTTTTTTGCCAAATATCCAGCAGGGCACGAAGCAGCAGGGGCTGTTCCAGGCTGTCGGCATTTTCGGGCAAAATGGGAAAGGGATTATTTCGCAAATCCACCAGGCGCAACTGCTGGAGCCCGTTCACCTCCGTGGGCAGGCGCCGCAGTTGGTTATCTCTGAGCACCAGCACCCTCAGGCGGCTGAGCTGGCCGATTTCAGCAGGCAACTCCCGCAGGCGGTTGTAGCTGAGGTAGAGGGTGCGAAGCTGGCGGAGCTGCCCCAACTCCGGGGGCAGGCTGCGCAGGTGGTTGACACTGGCCGAGAGGTTTTCCAGCCGGTAAAGCTGGCCTACTTCAGGGGGTAATCTGTAGAGCCGATTGTTGTAAACCGAAAGACTAACCAGCTCCTTCAGCCGCCCGATCTGAGGCGGCAGGGCAACCAACTGGTTGTCGTACAGAGAAAGCATGCGCAGCTCGCCCAGCTGCCCAATGGCCGTGGGCAGGTAGGTGAGGCGGTTGGCGCTGAGGTTGAGGGTTTCCAGATCGGAGAGCTGCCCAATGCGCGAAGAAAGGGCCGTCAGGCGATTGTTGTACAGGTTGAGGTGCAGCAACTGCCGCAGGGCGAAGAGCCCCGGCGGCAGGCTTTCGAGCTGGTTGTAGCTGAGGTCGAGCCGCCGCAGGCGGCTCAGGTGATCAACCTGGCCAGGCAGCCGCCCCAGCCGGTTGTGGCTGAGGTTGAGCGTTTCGAGCTGGTGCAGGTGAAAGAGCTGCCGGGGCAGGGTTTGCAGTTCATTTTCCTGAAGGGAAAGGTGTTTGAGTTCTTTCAGTAGTTCTATTTGAGGGGGAATTACAGCAAGGCGGTTGTTGTAGAGCAGCAAAGTGCGCACTTGGTTCATCCCCAGAATTTGGGGAGGAAATTGCCCGAGCTGGTTTTCGCTCAGATCGAGCAAATGCAGACGGGTGAGGCGCTCCAGGTTGGTGGGCAGGTGCTTCAGGCGGTTGCCTCTGAGCTCCAGCCGCCTAAGCTGAGTGAGGCGGTCCAGGTTTTCAGGCAGGGCTGCCAGCACATTGCCACTGAGGTTGAGCACCTTCAGTTGAACCAATTCGCTCATTTCGGGGGGCAGGCTTTCAAGCAGGTTATGCCCCAGGTCGAGCTCCTGCAGGGCAGCAAGCTGGCCGATGTCCGGCGGCAAAGCCTCCAGGCGGTTGGAGCCGAGGTCGAGTTTGCGCAATTGTTTCAAATTTCCAATACCTGCCGGCAGGCTGCTGAGGCGGTTTGCCGTCAGGTCGAGGTGGCGCAGACGGGTGAGGTTGTCAATGGTAGGGGGAAT
>RFHT01000371.1 GCA_003696835.1 Bacteroidota bacterium | reverse complement strand
AGCAAGTGCTGTTTTTTTTGCGGTTTTGGGGTATATCAACCCGTCTCAACACCTTCGGTGTCACGGCGGTCAACAACCTGCGCCTTCCTTAGCCTCAGCCTTTCAGTCTGTTGCGGGGTTTCGTGGCCACAAAATCCTTGAGGTAAAAAGGTTCAAAGGTGGTGAGGTCTTCGAACTGCCCGCGCTGGAAGGCCTGAAATACAGCGGGGCCCATGCTACGTGCCGTCGAGAGCTGCTCCGGTAGCACAATGGCCTGAGGAGATGCCTCCAGCAGTTCCCGGCATTTGGCCGCGCCATCACCTGCGAAAATGACCCTTTGGCTTTGCAAAAGCTCCTTAAAGGTCCCCGTTTCTACGATTTTGGCCTGAATGGGCTGCTGCAGGCCCATGTTGGCATCGTACAGGGCGCAATACACCTCCATGCGGCGGGCATCGATCATGGGGCAAATCCAGGCACCCAGCCGCTGCGCCAGCGGCTGCAACTGCCAGGCCAGGGCTTCGAGGCTACTCAGGCTCAGCAGGGGCTTATCCAGGGCCATGCACAGCCCCTTGGCCGTGGACACCCCCACGCGCAAACCCGTATAGGAACCCGGCCCCTTACTTACGGCTATACCTGAAAGTGCTGAAGGCTCCACTTCCATGTCATTGAGTAAGGTACGGATCATGGGCATGAGCAGGCGTGCATGCGATTTGGCTCTATGGTATTCTATACTACCCTGAAGCTGGTCATCCAAAAACAAGGCTACTGAACCCACTACGGTGGCTGTTTCTATACACAGGAGGTATGCCCCCTCACTTTTGCTCGCTTTCATGGCCCAAAATTAGCCAAATCTTTGATACCTGCGTACCTTTGGCCTTTATTTGCCCAAAACTGCGCACATGCACTTTCACCACTACAGCCTTCAGCACCTTTCGGATTACCTCAATGAGCAAGCCGCAGGCCAGCACATAGGTGCTTGTCTTTCTCAAAACAAAAATGAACTCATCGTGGTGCTGGAGGAGCTTTACCTGCGCATTGGTTGCCATACGCCCCTTACCTATGTGGTGCCCCTGGGTGAATTTGCCAAAGCCCGCAAAAATGTGGTGGAGCTCTTCCCCGAAGTGGTGGGGCGCAGCCTGCAGCAGGCCCGGGTAGTGCCCTGGGAGCGCATCCTCATCCTGGAGCTGGAGGGAGAAGCGGAGCTCATACTGAAAATGCATGGCAGCAGGGCCAATGTGCTGCTGCGCCAGGCGGGAAAAATCGTCCGTCTGCTCAACCAGCAACTAGAGGCCGACCTTTCATTCAGGGAACAAGCCGGGCCCTTTGATGCAGCCGCCATTGAGGCGCCTTTGGCCCCCACGGCAGGCCTGCCTGAGGTGATGGCCCGGCTCAACGCCATTTCTCCCATTTTTGAAAAACAATTTGCCCGCAAAATCCACTTCCTCATGCAGCAGGGTGTCGCCTTTGCCCAGGCCTTCCGCCAGGTACAGCAGCAGGCCCTTGAGCCCGACTTCTTTGTGGTCAAAGAAGCCAATCGCATGCGGTTTTTGCTTTTCTCGCCTGTGGAAGCCGCCCAGGCGGTGCGCATCAGCGGCATACAGCCTGCCCTGAGCTTCTTTCTACGCACCCATTTTCAGTACGAGCACTACCGGCAGCAGTACCACTGGCTGGAAAAACACCTGCAAAAGCCCCTGAGCAAGTACGAAAAGGTTTATCAGTCCTACCGCCAAAATATTGCCCGCCTGGAAAGCGAGCGCAGCCCCGAAGAAATTGGGCACCTCCTCATGGCCAACCTCCACCAGATCCCCCCCGGCAGTGAGGAAGTGGTGCTGCAGGATTTTTACCAAAACAAAGCCCTCAGCATCAGGCTGCAGCCCAATCTTTCGCCCCAGGACAATGCACAGCGCTATTACGAAAAACACAAACAACGCAAGGGAAAGCTTCAGTACCTCAAAAGCCAGCTGGCCGATATTGCACGCAAACGGGAAGCCGCCGCCGAAAAACTGGCTGCTTTCCGGCAAATCCCTCCTCCGCAGGAGCTGCCATTTGACCAGCAGGGCTTTGACCCCCATGCCCTCAAAGCGCTCAAAAAGCTGATGAAGCAGTACCGCAGGCAAGAAAAGGAAAGCGAAACCCAACGCTACCCCTTTCGCACCTTCGAAAAAGATGGCTACCAGATTTTTGTGGGAAAAAGCGGAAAAAACAACGACCAGCTCAGCTTTCAGTTTGCCCGGCGGGAAGACCTGTGGTTGCACGCCAAAGACGTGGCAGGCTCTCACGTCATTATCCGCCAAAAGCCCGGGCAGAATGTGCCTCAGCCCGTGCTGGAGTACGCCGCTCAGCTGGCCGCTTTTTACTCCAAAGCCAAAAACGACAGCCTGGTGCCGGTCATTTACACCCCCCGCAAATACGTACGCAAACGCAAAGGCGATGCCCCCGGCCAGGTAGCGGTCATGCGCGAGCAGGTGATCATGGTGCCTCCGGTGCGGGAGTAATCAGAAGCAATACCCTCCCTGCTCCAGCACGTAATCCGCTATGTTGCGGCGCAGGCTGCGCGGGTTGTACTCATATCGGGGCAAAATGCGGCTGAGCAACAGCCGCAGGCTGCGCTTTTCGCCCCCAGTGGCAAAGCTGTTGACCGCATCCGTGGCGGCTTTTTCCACGCGTGCCCGCGCTTCGTAGAGGTAGAGCTGCATCATCTGGCGCTGTATGGCCAGCTTTTCACGGCTGGCGCCTTCCATCTGCTCCAGCTTGCGTATTTTGAGCCATACCGATTCGGTGAGGTAGGCTTCGGCCAGTATGTCGGAAAGGTGGAGGATAATTTCCTGCTCCTCCCCCATTTGCTTGCGCAGCTTGCGGGCTGCGGAGCCCGATATGAGCAGAAAAGCGTCCTTGATGCCCTGAACAAGCTGCCGTTCGGGGCTTCCTTTCTGAGCCGAAACGAAGGGCAGCAGGCTTTTGAGGGCTTTGGAGGGAATTTTTTTGCCGCTGGCCACCAGGTTGAGCTCCCGGGTTTGAACGGTGCGCTTGCTGAGCTCCACAATGGCCAGCAGGCGGTTGATTTCGTTGGTGCCCTCATAGATGCGCGTGATGCGCGCATCGCGGTAGCCCATTTCCAGGCCCGTTTCGGCGGCATAGCCCATGCCGCCGTGTACCTGCATGGCTTCGTCGGTGGCATAGCAGGCCAGTTCGGCCCCCTGCACTTTGAGGATGGAGCACTCAATGGCAAACTCGCGCACAGCGCGTAGCTTGGCTTCACTTTCACTCACGCCCTGCTTCAGCAGTTCTTCCCGCTTGCGGTCAATGTTGTAGCCCGTGCGGTACAGGGCCGCTTCCAGGGCGAAGGTGCGCATGGCCATTTCGGCCAGTTTCTGCTTGATGGCCCCAAACTCCCCAATGGAGCGTCCAAACTGCTTGCGCTCACGGGCGTACTCCACCGACTTGGTCAGCGACATCTTGCCGCCCCCCACCCCGCCGGCTGCCAGCTTGATGCGTCCGGTATTGAGGATGTTCAACGCCATTTTGAACCCCTCCCCTCTGCCTGCCAGCAGGTTTTCGGCCGGTACCGGGCAGTTTTCAAAAAACAATTGTACCGTAGAAGAACCCTTGATGCCCATTTTTTTCTCCTCACGCCCTACCACTATGCCGCCAAACGCCTTTTCTACAATGAAGGCCGACAGCTCTTCATCTTCTTCAATTTTGGCAAATACGATGAAAATATCGGCTATGCCGCCATTGGTGATCCAGATTTTCTGGCCGTTGAGCAGATAGTGGCTGCCGTCTTCCGAGGGGGTAGCACGGGTTTTACCGGCATTGGCATCCGAGCCTGCCGTGGGCTCCGTAAGGGCATAAGCCGCTTTGAGACGACCCGACGCAATGCCGGGCAGGTATTTGGCTTTCTGCGCCTCCGTGCCATAGTACACAATGGGAAGGGAGCCAATGGAGGTTTGGGCTCCCAGGGTGGTGGCAAATGAATAGCCCCCGGCTATGCTCTCCGAAAACAGCAGGCCGGTATTGAAATCCAGACCCATGCCACCGTAAGCCTCCGGAATACTGATGCCACACAGCCCCAGTTCACCGGCCTTTTCCAGTAGGGCCACCACCTCGGCCTTGTCGGCCTCCAGGCTCACATCCAGCTCCCGGCCACGCTGAAAAAAAGGTTGCTGTATTTCCCTGACGCAAAAATCCTTTACCATGCGGGCCATCATGCGCTGCTCTTCATTCCATTCTTCAGAAATGAACATCTGCAAAGGATCCGTTTCATGGGTGAGGAAATATCCGCCTTTGAGCTGGGAAGCTGCTGCCGGAGCAGAAACAGAGCGGGATGGAGGGTCGGCCAGCGTGTCGGTCGTCATAGTAGTTTGAATTTGGGGTAAAATAATGGGCTAAAAATAGGCAACTGTGCCTAATGGTACAAACCCGAAATGTATTCGTGATACAGGCCAGCACCCTGCATCTGTATGCTCCCGCTCCATATTCCCCATACTGGAAAAATTTTTTATCTTACGCACACCTTTATATCCACCTCTCCCTTGTGCCATCACCCATGAAGGGAGCAAGGGTGCAGGGATATTTTCTTTACTCCAAACGCTTTATGCTATGTCAGCTTCACCATCTCCCATCGTATCTACTACCTGTGGCAAAATTCAGGGTCAATGGCAAAACCAGGACCAGATAGCCGTGTTTAAGGGCATTCCCTTTGCCCGTCCCCCGCTGGGCGAACTCCGCTGGAGCCCGCCCGTCCCGGCCGAAAAGTGGGAAGGCATCAGACCTGCCACCAAATTTGCCCCTTTTGCCTGGCAAAGAGGCACCGACATCCACAAATTCATCGACAACCTGGTCAACGGACAGGGCTGGGGCTTCTGGCGTACCTTTTTCATCAAAAGCCTGCTGAAAGTGGTTCCCATGCCCAGGCAAAGCGAGGATTGCCTCTACCTCAATGTGCGTACCCCTGCCCCCGGCCCACAGGCCAAACTGCCCGTCATGGTATGGATACATGGCGGCGACCACCAGGACGGCAGCGCCGCAGAACCCTTTTACGACAGCAATGCCCTGCCTCAGCGGGAGGTGGTAACGGTAAGCATCAACTACCGCCTGGGCCTCATGGGTTACCTGGCACATCCCGAATTGACGGCAACCTCGGAGCAGGGCGTTTCGGGCAATTATGGCACGCTGGACCAGATCGCAGCTCTGCAATGGGTGCAGGAAAACATCGCCGCCTTCGGCGGCGATCCGGCCAATGT
>RFHT01000040.1 GCA_003696835.1 Bacteroidota bacterium | reverse complement strand
GGTGATGTTGAAGGGGAGCCGGTCGGCAATGATGGGCAGGAAGATTTCGCGCAGGTTTTCGCGCATGATTTTGTCGTACATGCTGCCCTCGCCCTTGCGCTGGGTATTGCCCTGATGCTCGTTCTTTTTGCCTTTAGCCATTGTCCAAATATAGAAAATATCTGAACATGGCGGTAGTTGGCGGGCGCTTTTTATTTCGGAATGGGCGCAGATACCCGTGGTGGTATCCCTTTAGCGAGTTGTTGCTGCCGCTGGTAGGTAAATTATTTGAGCGTTTCTGTGCTCCAGTTCCTTAAAGGCATCTCCAGCCTGCCAGCTGTCTCCCCCGGCCTCATTTCAGCCTTTGCAAAATTTCTTGTACTTCAGTTTTGCGGAAGTTGCTGCTTTCATCGGCCAGCAAGGCCTCGAAAGTTTGGCGGGCGGCCTGAGGTCGGCCATCGGCCAGGTAGGCCAGCCCCAGGTACCAGCGTCCCAGGTCGGAGGGATACTTATCTTGCAGTTGCTCAAGGTAGGATACGGCTTCTTCGGCGCGGCCCTGAGCCAGGCAGGCATTGCCCAGGCCCAGCAGCACCAGGCTGTCGGCCTTGCGGGCAGTGTCGGGTTGCGCCAGGTAGTGGGTACCGGCCTCAATGGCGCGGGCAAAATCTCCGGCTTCATAAGCCTGCCGAAAGGCCGTCAGGGCTGCCTCCTCCTGCTGAGGCTCCCCCATGTGGGTAAGCCGCAACTCATGCGGGGCAAAGTGCTGGGCAAACAGGCGCTCAGGCGTGGGCCGCAGAGCCAGCCACCAGTACCCTATACCCAGCACAAAGAGCAGCAGCACCGCTGCTGCCATGCGATAAGCGACGGGGCCGAAGAGGGGGCGCACCTTGCCCTGCATTTCGCGCTGAATGGCCGCAATTTCCGCTTTCAACTCATCACGGGCAATGCTGCGCAGCCCCTCGTGTACCCTGCGGTGATGTTCCACCTTGCGGGCCAGCTCCGCATCAGTAGCCATTTGTTGCTCCAGGCTGCGGCGCTCCTGCTCGCTGAGGCGCCCTTCCAGGTAGGCTTCTATGTGTTCAAATGTGTGGGGACTTTCCATCTTTGTTTTGTTCTGAATTCCTTACATAAATCGCTGAGCCTTCAGGCCTTTTTGCCCAGCAGTGCATGCAGTGCTTTCATGCAGGCGCTTTTTTTGTTCATGGCCACCTGCCGGGAACCGTAGCCCATCATTTTGGCAATCTCATGCATGTTATAACCCTGTGCCCAGTAAACGAGCACCTGCCTGCAACCCTGCTTGAGCTGGCCCAGCCAGTAGCTGAGCTCTTCATTGGCCTCAAATGCCGCCGCGCTCTCCTTGCCCGCTGGTCGGGCTTTTCCCGCCTCGGCCAGCTGATAGTCGCGCTCGCGCTTCTGCTTCTTGTAGCGGTCGCTCCATTTGTTTTTGCATATACTCATCAAAAAGGTATGGATAGAGGACTTCATCTGAAAAGCCCCGCGCCTTACACTAATGACGAGATCAGCAAGCCCTTCCTGCAGTACATCCTCACCATCCTCCTGGCTGCCCCCCCGGCTCCTGACATACCGTATCACCCGCTCCTCATTTTTGCGCAATATTATGGCAATGGCTTCATTGGACTGCTGCCTGCTGCCCTGAAGCATGTCCACCAGTTGTGCGCTCGAATACTTGTTAAACATTGGTCTGCTGTTTGGTGCTTAATATAACCTATTATGTGGAGATGCCCGAAAAAAACGGTATTTGGCACACACATTCACCTTATTTGTCGCGAAAAAAATCACAACTACAAAGCCGAAAAAGGGAAAAGCAGAAAATTCTCTATGGCGAAATTCAATTTTTTAACGCAAATCAAGTTATATTCTTACATCCCTACTGTACTAATATATCAAAACGCCCAGGGTATTCCCATACCTGAAAATGGGGAAAAGCACTTTTTTGTTGCACTTTTTTGTTAAAACCCGATAATTAGTACACCATGAGGCAAATGAAAACACCCTTTACTCCTTTTATCCTGTTTGTATTGCTTTGTTGTTCGTTCTACGCCCATGCCCAGCTCACGGTGAATGTCAACCGCATTTACGTATATGGCTGGCCCACCAATCACTTTATGTTTGATATTGCCGAAAGCACCCTGCCGGCCATTTCCACGCCTACGGGCATAGATACGCCCGGCTACAAGGTCTTTATCGACTTTGGCGATGGCGACTACCGCATTTTTCGCTACGACACCGGTGCCGTCATTCCCATTATTACCCACAACTACCCCCAAAATGCCGCCCGCTACAAACCCAAGGTGCGCGTAACCAAGGTTTATACTGCCGACGACGACCCCCTGGCCGAAACCCGGCTGGACCTGGACCCCGTTCCCTGGGAGGCTTATCCGGTAAGTCCACTGCCCATCGACATGGGCGACAGCCTGGTGCGCATTGAGGCCGTTACCGAGCCGGTGCCCGGCGATTCCATTACCCTCATCGTGTCTTACACCGATACCCTCAGCACAGCGGGAATTATCACTTATAAATGGGGCCACAACCTCATTTTTGGTAGCATCGACTTCTACAATGGCGAATCCCTGGCCTCCCCCATGCCCGTGGTCGGCATGGCCGGGCCCGACTCCATCAGCTGGAGCTACCGCGGCATGGCACCGGGCGAAGTACGCAATGTGTTCATTACCTTCCAAACCGCCGACTTTAGCCCCACGGTCAACCCCATAGGCGACTCCATCAGCGCCGAAGCACGCTACCTGGAGCATGGGCAGGAAGGCCTGGACACGGCTGAGTACATGTTTCGCATTTACCCCTCACACGACCCCAACAGCAAGGTGGTGGAGCCCCAGGTTTTTTTCAAAAACCAGCAGAACCTCACCTACAGCATCCACTTCCAGAATGAGGGCATGGGGCCCGCACGCCATATAGCCGTAATAGATGAAATTGATCCCAGGCTGGATTTCGACTCCTTCCAGATGCAGTACGTACGCATGGGGCAGGGCGAAGCCAAAGACGAAGACCTTTACCCCGGCTTTGTGGGCTTCAAATACCGCATGAAAAAAGACCCCGGAAGCCGCACCATCTCCTGGGAGTTTGACCCCGTGTACCTGCCAGGTACCAAAGACCCCAATGGCTACCTGGGGGATGTGATGACTTCGGGAGAAATCATTTACACCATCCGCACCGAATGCCCCATGGATACCAGCATGATCATTCCCAACCACGCCGAGGTGTTTTTCGACGGTCATTCCCTGCTGACCGATACCACCTATGCCCGCAGGGCCTGCTGCGATGTGTTCATTCCCAACAATGAATCCTATGCCAAAATCGACCTGGTGGAACAGGTGAAACAGCAAACCGGCATGGAGATCATACCCGAAAGCATACGCCTGCTCGAAGTGCGCTCCCTGAGCCAGCGCGTGCCCAATCGCCCCAAGGTCAAATTCAGGCGACCGCCTTACCTGTATTACTACGCCCGCGAATACAGCGGGCTGGATGCCGTAGCTTTTTTTGCCTGCGACCCCAGCCAGCGATGCGATACCTTTGTGGTAAATGTGTGCGTGCGCATGGGAGAATTTGAAGACCAGTACCGCTGTGAAGGCGGCCCTTGCTATGCCACTAATCCCAATCCCAACCCCAATCCCCCTCAGGTGCTGGAAGAACCCATGATCGTGGTCTTTCCCAATCCCTTTGATGAGGTGGTATATCTGGATTACCGCCAGACAGAAGTGCCCATTCACCGACTGGAGCTCATCGACATGATGGGCAATAAACTAATGGAGATACCGGTGCAGGAATATGGCAAAAGCGAAGTAGATGTTTCTGCCCTGCACAGGGGGCTGTATTTTATCAGAATCAATGAAATCTGGCTGCAAAAGCTCGTTAAATAATGTACAACATATCTATCTTAAAGGTGGCAGGCCTGTGTTTGTGCCTGTTGCCTCTTTTCACAAACGCCCATGAAGAAGCCGGCACGCC
>RFHT01000370.1 GCA_003696835.1 Bacteroidota bacterium | reverse complement strand
TTTTTTATCAAGAAAAAAGGGCAAGAAGAGTAAAAAATCAAGCATTTGGAATATACAAAAGCTTAAGTTGACAGCATTGCCCCCAACCCCTCCTTGAAAATGAGGGGAGTTCTCCTGTTCAGGCGGCTGCGCCGCCTGGAACCGCTTCACTTCCCCTCCGGGTCAAGGGCTTCCTGGCCCCCTTAGGGGCCCAAATATGGCTAGCACTCCGCTGCGCTCAGCTCTCCTCTCCCAGAGGAGGGTTGAGGGGAGCGGGGTAGGTATGGTCGATGTGGTCGAGCTCCACGATGGTTTTGCCGCGCTGGTCGGTGTAAAACATCATTTCGAAGCGGGCGCCCCAGCGGAGGTCGCGGGCTTTGTAGGAGTAGCGCGCGTGTACGTGCTGGGCAAAGGTGTCGTCGTAGGCCTTGATCATGACCATGAATTCGGCATTGCGGTTGAGCAGCTCGCCGGCCTTCAGGCCGTAGAGGGGACTGTTTTCCGTAATGGGATGTACCAGCGTCCAGTTCATGGGGAAAAGGGTGATGCGGTCGCGTTCCAGCTCCAGACGAAAAAAGCGCTGCCTGGCCTGCTCTCCCTCCATTTCGTACCACATGAGCACCAGTTGGGCCTCCAGCTCAATGAGCTGGTTGCTGCGGCGGTTGACAATGCGAAACTCAAAGCTGTTGATACCCCGGTAGGGGGCAATGACGGCCTGCTTGCTGAAACGGATCTTGGCCGAAGGCTTGGAAAAACGCCCGTAAAACACCCCCGAAGCCAGGGCGAAGCCCATGAGGCCCGCCATGGCCTCAAAAGAGGCAATGAGGTTGGCCGCATCGCCACTGGGGCTGATGCTGCCATAGCCCACGGTGGTAAAGGTTTGTACACTGAAGTAAAAAGCATGGGCAAACTCGTCGAGCAGGGCCTGGCTGCGGGGTGCACCGGCCAGTTGCTCCACCCCTGCCATGAGGTACAGCATGGCAAAACAGCCATTGAACAACAAATAAGCGGCCACCACCACCAGCAAAAACTGCCACCAGGGAATGGTTACCAGAAACAAATAGGGATGAATGGCGCCCCAGCTGTTTTCGCGCCGCTCTACATTCAGCCTGCCGTCGGGCAAAATGAGGCGCTGGGTGTTGGCCCCTATGTGGGTGCCGAACCCCAGGTCTTTAAATTCTTCTTTTTCGGGCAGAGCCGTGCGTTTCTTTTTGGCCATGGATCAGGTATTTGGAATTCTGGCTGCCAGTATGCGCTCGTATATGCCCTGAAACATGCGCCAGGAAGTGTGGCGCTGGTAGGCAGCCTTGGTTTTGTGGGCAATCACCATATCCAGTGCAGGAAAAACAGCGATGTACTGGCCATAGTAGCCCCTGGCTGCATACGCCCCCTCAAAGGGCCCCACGGCCCGGGGGCCGTCCCACACCCACCACATGTAGCCATAGCCAAAGTGGCCTTTGCGGTAGCCTTCGGGGTTCATTTCCTCCAGGGGCGTTACCACAGAGGTGATCCGGTCCACCCACTCAGCGGGGATGAGCTGCTGGCCGGCCCAGTTGCCGCGGCGCAGCATGAGGTAGCCGATGCGGGCCATGTCGCGGGTGGAGAGCCAGATGTGGTAGGCCAGGTAGCGCGAGCGGGTGGAGTCGCCCAGCTTGCGCTGGGCCTGGCGGTCGAAGTCCTGCATACCCAGGGGGCGGGCCAGGTCCTGCTCCAGGGCGTCGTAGAGGTTTTTGCCCGTCATGCGCTCAAAGGCTTCGCCTGCCGCATTGAAGTCCCAGTTGTTGTACAAAAAATAGGTACCCGGCTGCTGAGAGCCGCGCGGAGGCGCATCGGCCGAGTTGTCGCCTCCATTGGAGGCCGGGTGGTAAATGCCCGAACGCGCCGTGATGAGGTGCTCCACCGTGGCCTGCCGCTCCAGGGGCAGCAGGCCGTCATCCTCCTCCAGCCCCAGCTCCGCCACGGTTTTATTCAGGTCAATCTGGCCATTGTGCACGTACTTGCCATAGAGCATGGCCAGAATGCTTTTGCGGCAGGAGGCCAGGTAGCTCACCTCCTCCACATCGCCGTATTCGTACAGCACCTTGCCGTTGAGCACCACCATCAGACCCGTGGTGTTGGTGCTGTCGATGATATAGGTGCGCAGCTGCTGCAGCATATCCGGGGCATAGCCCACCGAGTCGGGCTGCCGGATGCGCTGCCATTCGGCAGCGGGATAGGGGTGGGCGCCGCTGTAGGCCGGCACCTCGGCCACGGGCGGTCCCGCCTGCTGGCGGCACGCCAGGCCGCCCGGCAGCAGGCAGGCGGCCAGCAACACCCATAATACGATTCGCTTCATCATCAAAAATAGCAGTTTTTAGTGGATTGTCCTACTCCCGCCCGCAGGGCGCGCGGGGCTGAAAACCTGGGTACAGCTCAACTGCGGCCAGTTAATAAGCGATAACCTATGGGGGTTTTTGACTCACAGCACCTTCTCCAGCGCCGCTTCTTCGGCCGCTTTTTCCAGGGCCAGGTCCACCAGCTTGTCGATGAGCTGTGCGTAGCTCATACCGGCCGCCTGCCACAGCTTGGGGTACATGCTAATACTGGTGAAACCGGGCAGGGTGTTGAGCTCGTTTACATACACGCGGTCATCGGCTGTAAGAAACATGTCCACCCGCGTCATGCCTTCGCAGCCCAGTGCCCGGTAGGCCTGCAGGGCCACATAGCGCAGCTTTTCCTGGGTTTTGGCGTCTATTCCTTTGGCGGGAATGACCACCTCGGCAGCGGTATCGCTGAGGTACTTGGATTCGTAGTCGTAAAATTTTTCATTTTTCACCACCTCCCCTACCCCAGAGGCCTGTGGAATGGCATTGCCCATGACGGCACATTCGAGCTCGCGCCCCTGAATCATTTCTTCCACGAGTATCTTTTTGTCGTAGCGGAAGGCTTCGGCCACGGCAGCCGCAAACTCTTCGGCATTGTCGGCCCGGCTCACGCCCACGGAGGAGCCCATATTGGCGGGTTTAATAAACACCGGGCTGCCGAGCTTGTTCACCACACCTGCATAGTCGATGGCGGCGGCTTCGTGTTTGCCAAAGGTGAAGCCTTCTGCCACCAGCTGGCCGGCCTCCCGCAGTATGCGTTTGCAGAGGTCTTTGTCCATGGCTGCGGCCGAGGCCGTAACGTCTGGCCCCACAAAGGGCAGGCCCAACTGCCGCAATACGCCCTGCAGGCTGCCGTCTTCGCCATTGGGGCCGTGAATAATGGGAAAAACCACGTCTATGTGCAGGGGGGAGCGGTCGCTCATGCGCACCACCGACGCCTGGGCGTGCCCGGGTATCAGGGCCAGTTGGTGGCCCTGCTCAATATGGAGGGCATCAGCGAAAAACGCCTGTGGTTCTACCTCAAACCAGCGGCCGCTTTTGTCCACCCCTACCAGCAGCAGTTCGTAGCGGTCGGGGCGTACGGCGGCTGCAATGTTGCGGGCCGAGCGGATGGAGACTTCGTGTTCGGGCGACTGCCCGCCGAAAAAGAGGGCGAGGCGGAGTTTGCTGTTGGAGCTCATGGGGTTAATGAGGTGAATGGTTGAATAAAAAGTGGGCAAACGCCTTCAGCGCCCTGCCCCGGTGTGAAATGGCGTTTTTGGCGGCCGGTTCCATTTCGGCAAAGGTAAGGCTGGCTCCTTCTGGCAAAAACACCGGATCGTAGCCAAAGCCGCCCCGGCCCCGCGGGCTTTGCAGTATGCTTCCTTCTACCTTTCCTTCAAAGCAATGCACCTTCCGGCCGTCGTAGTAGGCAATCACGGTGCGGAAGCGGGCCGTACGCTTGTCTTCTCCCTGCAACTCGCGCAGCAGTTTTTGCACATTGTCTTCAAAGGAGCAGCCCTCGCCCGCGTAGCGGGCGCTGTACACGCCCGGCGCCCCGTTGAGGGCATCTACTTCCAGGCCGGTATCATCGGCAAAGCAGGGCATGGCGGCCAGCTCGCCATAGGTTTTGGCTTTTAGGATGGCGTTGCCTTCCAGGGTGTTTTCGGTTTCTTCTACTTCCAGGTCTATGCCCAGGTCGGCCAGGCTTAACAGGGTGTAGGCATCTCCTACGATTTCTTTGATTTCCCGGAGTTTGTGGAGGTTGTTGGTACCAAAAAGCAGCTTTGGATTCATGTTTGCGAAAGTTGGTAGGCCTGCTGTAAGATTTGCCTGAGCCTGCGCTGAAAGCTTTCTTTGGTATGAATGAGGCCCAGGTCGGCCGCGGCAAATATACGCTTTTCTCCCACTTCTACGGGGCTGGGTATTTTTTGGCCAAAAAGCTGAAACACAATGCCCACTTTCACGGGCATATCGCGGCAGTCGCAGCTGTCGCAGTTATCGGGTATGACGCCAAAGCCCACGGCATCGGTGGGGATGCCCGCCTGCACGATGTAGCCCTTGAGCGCGGTGGTGAGGGCGCGGTCGTTAAACTCGGTTTGCTGCAGAATGAGGGCCAACTGTGCCTGGGGCTTCATGCGCCAGGTGACGGCTTCGCCCTGCGAAAATCGCAGGGCCGGGCTGGGCGGCTCCGCCTGCGGAGCCGCTTGAGACTCTGCCCGGGGAGTTGTTTCTGCTTCCCCTGTCGGCTGCGGTGCCGCCTGCGGCTCCGAAATGATCATAAATTTCGAACCGTACAAATGAATGATCTCCTCCAGGCTGAAGTTCATACGCAATGCATTGAGGTATATGGCTTGAGTGGCAATAAAGGTAGGGAGATTCCCCCATACTGCCCAGCATTTTGTGCAATTTATCTGCCTGCTTATTCCTCCACAAATACCGGCGCCCTCTTTTGCATGTTGGCCTGGAAGGCCTCCAGCAGGTCGGTGGAAAAGAGCATGGCCGCATTCCAGGCCGCCATGTAGTTGAGCGAATCACCCACGGGGTGGTCGCGCTTGTACAGCAGCATTTCCTTGGTGCCCCGTATGCACAGGGGCGATTTGGCCGCAATGGCTTTGGCAATTTCTCCTACGCCTTCCATCATCTTTTCGCGGCTTTCAAACACCGTATTCACCAGCCCTATGCGGGCGGCTTCTTCCCCGTACACCTTCCGGCCCGTATAGGCCAGTTCGGCCATTCTGCCCGGATTCAGGATGGTGGGCAGCCGCTGCATGGTGCCCAGGTCGGCCACCAGCCCCAGGTCAATTTCTTTGATGGCAAAATAAGCATCCGCTGTGCAGTAGCGCATATCGCAAGCCGATATGATGTCCACCCCGCCGCCCAGGCAGGCCCCGTGAATGGCCGCCATCACGGGTTTGCGGCAGCGCTCAATGGAAGTGATGGTGTCCTGCAGGTTCAAAATAAACTGCCGCAGCTTTTCCCGCTTGCGGCCCTCGCACTTCAGGGCGTTCAGTTGCTGAATGCTCATGAGCGTTTGCAGGTCAATGCCTGCACAAAAGTGCTTTCCCGCCCCGCTCAGCACCACCGCCCGCACGTCCTGCCGCTCGTCCAGCTCCTCAAATATCTGCCGCATCTCCTCCCAGGCAGGCAGGTGCAGGGAGTTGGCTTTCTCCGGCCGGTTGAAGGCCAGCTGCGCCAGCTGGTCCTCAATGGTAAGATCAAAAAAGGTATAACTCATCGCCTTGTGAATTAATTGAGGTATGATACAAATTCATCGCAGCGGCATTCCGCTGCATGCATCCCAAATACCCACATCTGCCACAAAGATCCAAACCGAACTGTAAAAATTGTTTGCAATCTGCCACACTGATTTTTTCCCTCCTCAATTTCACACAAGCATCATACCCCCAACAACGGCATTACTTTTGTGCCCTCTACCGCACAGGCCGTCTGTTTTTTGTAGAAAAATCAACCTGCTTTTTCCCCTTCATACACCCGGCAAGCATCCCATTGAGAGAACTGAGAAATACAAACGTATTTAATTGATAATCAATTAATTAAATTCAAAATTAATTCCCCTAAAAGCCATCTTTCAGGCCTTAAATGCGTACACTTATACAGGGAGAATCCCCCAATAAATACCTGAAGGATGATCGTTAAAAACATGAACCAGAATGCGGCCATTGCCGATGCTCTTGAGCACTTAGCCGTTCTGCTGGAAGCCCGGCAAGCCAGCCCTTTTCGCATCAGGGCCTACCGGCGTGCAGCCGAAAACATACGGGCGGAACGGCTTTCGCTGGCCGAAATTTTTCGCAGCCAGGGCCGCAAAGGGCTCACTCAGTTGCCGGGCATAGGCAAGAGCATAGGCTCGGCCGTGGAGGAATTTCTGCTCACGGGCCACATAGAGGTGGCCGGGCGCATACAAGCCGGCCTGCAAGCCGAAGAGGTGTTTACCCTCGTGCCCGGCATCGGCAAGGTGCTGGCCCATATCATCTACCACAAACTGAACATCCACAGCCTGGAGGAGCTGGAAATGGCTGCCCACGACGGGCGGCTGGAGCAAGCAGAGGGTTTTGGCCCCCGGCGTACCCGCGCCATACAGCAACACCTCAATGTGATGCTGCGCAGGGCTTCGCGCCTGCGCGCTGCCCAGTACCAGCAGCGCGCCGGCACCAAACCCCAATACGAAGACCCCGACGTCAAAACCCTGCTGGAAATAGACGCCCTGTACCGCCAGAAAGCCGCCGAGGGCCAGCTGCGCCTCATTGCCCCCCGCCGCTTCAACCCCGAAGGCAAAGCCTGGCTGCCCATTTTGCGCTGCATGTACCACGGCTGGCTGTTTACGGTGATGTACTCCAATACTGCCCAGGCCCACAAATGGAACAAAACCCACGACTGGGTGGTCATCTTTTTTGAAAAACAAGGCGAAGAACAACAATGCACCGTGGTAACTGAATGGCAGGGCCCCCTGGCCGGTAAGCGCGTGGTGCGCGGCCGCCCCGCCGAATGCCTTGCTCATTATATACAACAGGAGGCGGCCTGAGGGGCGAACTACACCGATAGCATGTGTCGCCCCGCTGGGGCTTACAGAATGCTTATGTGCCGAAAGGCTACAAAGGTCAGGCTCCTATGGAGCTGACACCCCGGCAGGCGGACTTGCAACGGGGACATGGCTTCTTTGCCCAAGTTAAGCTATTTTTCGCTGTTAATCTTTTATGCCATTCCCCACAATCAATCTCCCTCCCCAACCGCTAGGTTTTTCAGCCGGGATTTACCACTTTTACAACCCTATATTTAACCAAAAGCAGCAACTCCAACCCTGCACTATGAATCAGCATATTCGTGTGTACCTGCAACTGATGAGTGTAGTACTTATCGCGGCGGCCTGTACTCCCCGCCAAACTCCCCGCATCACCCGCCTGGCCCCTGAGCAGGCCGATAGCCTGGCCAAAGCCATTGAGCAAAGCGTGAGTGTACAGCTGGCCGACGGCCTGCAGCTCCACCTCTGGGCCTCTGACTCCCTGGCCCCCGACCCCATTGCCCTCACCACCGACCCACAGGGCAGGGTGTATATCACGCGCACCAACCGCCAGAAAAATTCCGAATTTGATATACGCGGCCATATAGAATGGGCCACGGCCTCCATTTCCTGGAAGACGGTGGAAGACCGAAGGGCTTTTCTGCGCGCGCACTTTGCCCCTGAAAACAGTGAGGAGAACAGCTGGCTGCCCGACCTCAACGGCGACAGCCTGCACGACTGGCGCGATCTCACAGTGGAAAAAGAACAGGTGTTTTGCATCACCGACACCGACGGTGACGGCCTGGCCGATGCCTCCCAGCTGTACCTGGAAGACTTTCACGAAGAGGTAACTGATGTAGCAGGTGCCGTATTGCTGCAGGGCAAGGATATGTTTCTGGGCGTGGGGCCGGATATGTGGCGGATACGCGACCGCAACGGCGACGGTATGGCCGACTTCAAGGAGTCCATCAGCCACGGCTATGCCGTGCACATTGGCTTCAGCGGCCACGGCATGTCGGGCCTCACCATGGGCCCCGACGGCAGGGTCTATTGGTCCATAGGCGACATTGGCTTTCACGTCACCGACCAAACGGGCAGAACCTGGCCCTACCCCAACCAGGGTGCCATTTTTCGGGCCGATGCCGACGGCAGCAACTTTGAAGTCTTTGCCGCCGGGCTGCGCAATACCCACGAGTTTGTATTCGACGAATACGGCAACCTCTTCAGTGTGGACAATGACGGTGACCACCCCGGCGAAAAAGAGCGACTGGTATATATCGTCAATGGCTCCGACGCTGGCTGGCGGGCCAACTGGCAGTACGGCAAATACACCGACCCGGACAACAACCGCTACAAGGTGTGGATGGACGAATCGCTGTACAAGCCCCGCTTTGAAGGCCAGGCGGCCTACATCGTGCCGCCCATTGTAAACTATCACAGCGGCCCTACGGGCATGAAGTACAACCCCGGCACGGCCCTGGGGCCCTACTGGCGCAACAAGTTTTTCATCGTAGAGTTTCCCGGTACACCGGCCCGTGCACACCTCTACGCCTTTCAGCTCAAGCCCCAGGGAGCAGGCTTCGAGTTTGCTGGAGAAGAGCAGCTGATGCAGGGCGTGCTGGCCACGGGCATAGACTTCGGGCCGGACGGCGCCCTCTACATAGCCGACTGGCTGGAGGGCTGGGGCACCAAAAACCGGGGCAGAATATGGCGTATGGATGTGGAGGAAAGCCAAAAAGACCCCCTGCGGGCTGAAACGCAGGCGTTGCTGGCCCAGAATTTCAGCAAAAAATCTCCCGAAAGCCTGGCTCCCCTGCTGCAACACCCCGACATGCGCGTGCGCCTGCAGGCCCAGTATGCACTGGCCGGCAAAAAAGACCAGGGCCATGCCACCCTGCTGGCTGCGGCACAGCAAAAGGCGCATCAGCTGGCGCGCATTCACGGCCTCTGGGGCATGGCCCAGATGGCCCGCAAACAGGCCGGCTATGCCGCTCCGCTGGCAACATTTCTCCAGGACGAGGAGGCCGAAATACGCGCACAGGCGGCCAAAATGATTGGCAATGTGCGCTACGAGGGCGCCGGGGATGTCCTCATTTCCCTGCTGCAGGACCCCCGGCCGCGGGTGCGTTTCTTTGCTGCCGAGGCCCTGGGCCGTACCCGCCACCAGGCGGCGGTACAGCCGCTGCTCGACATGCTGGAGGCCAATGACGATGCGGACCTCTACCTGCGGCACGCTGGTGCCCTGGCCCTGGCCCGCATCGGGCAGCCGGAGCCGCTCACGGCCTTGGCCACCCACCCCAGCCGCAGCCTGCGCATTGCCGCCGTGGTGGCCCTGCGCCGCATGCGCCACGTGGGGGTGAGCAGTTTTTTGCACGACCCCGACGAGTGGGTGGTCACCGAAGCTGCACGTGCCATCAACGACGACCTGTCCATTCCCGAAGCCCTGCCTGCCCTGGCCAGGCTGCTGGAGGAAACGCCTTCTACGCAGGAGGCCCTGCTGCGCAGGGCCATCAACGCCAACCTGCGCGTGGGCACACAGGAGCAGCTCCAGCGCCTGGCTGCGTATGTAAAAAACCCCCAGGCACCCGCCGCCATTCGGGAGGAAGCCCTGCACTGCCTGGGCGTGTGGCCCAGCCCTTCGGTGCTGGACCGCGTGGACGGCCGCTACCGCGGCCCCGTGCAAAGAGCAGCCGAACCCGTGCGCCAGGCCGTGGCGCCCTTGCTGGCAGGCCTCTTTCAGCCGCAGCAGCCCGCCGGGCTGCAGGAAGCCGCCGCCCAGGTGGCCGGCCGCCTGCACATACCGGAGGCGGCCCCCCATCTGCTCAGGGCCCTGCAGCGGGGCGCAACTGCCCAGCTGCGCATCAACAGCCTGCAGGCCCTGCACCAGCTGCAGTACGACCACATGCCCACTGCTATAGGCACTGCCCTGGCCGACTCAGAGCCCGCCGTGCGGGCTGCCGCCCTGGGCCTCATTCCCCAGCTTCAGCTGCCCGATGCCGAAAAAGTAAAGCTGCTGGCCACTGTGATACAGCAAGGCGCTATACCCGAACAACAACAGGCCCTGGTGGCCCTGGGGCAGCTGGGCAGTGCCAGCGAAAAGGTGCTGGGCCGCCTGCTGGACGACTGGATAGCGGGCAGGCTGGATCCGGCCGTACAGATCGACCTGGCCGAAGCCATAGCCAGCACTGGCTCCGACAGCCTGATGCAAAAACTGCAGGCGCGCCAGCAACAACTGGCCAACGACCTGCTGGCCACCTATGCGGGTACCCTCAGCGGAGGCGATGCCCAAAAGGGACGGGAGATCTTCATACAGCATGCCGGCGCGCAGTGCATGCGCTGCCATGCTGTCGGCCCCTACGGGGGCGACGTGGGGCCGCCCCTTACCGATATAGGTGCCCGCCTCTCGCCTGAGGAACTGCTGCTGTCGTTGGTGGACCCCAGCGCTCGCATAGCTCCCGGCTATGGCAATGTGCTGCTCACCCTTAAAGACGGCAGCACCGTGTCGGGTATTTTGCAGGAAGAAACCCCCACCCACCTGCTACTCAAAAGTACCCAAGCGGAGCCCCTCAGAATTGCCAAAGCCCGCATTGAAAAGCGGCAGCATGCCCCCTCGGCCATGCCCTCTATGAAAATGGTACTCAGCCAAAGGGAAATACGCGACCTGCTGGCTTTTTTGCAGACGTTGAAAGGGAGGGAATCATAACTTCGGTAAGGCATTGAACAACCTTTTGGCCTGCACTTTACAGCAGCTCGAAAAACTGGTCTATTTCATCGATAAACAACCTGAGAGATGGGTTAGAGGAATAATGTTTGCGAAAAACTTTTTCCTTCGCAAAACTACGACTCAGGCGTGCATAGGTGTGATAATCTTTGGAAATAGGTATCTATTCAGCATATACCTGCTGCAAAAAAGGGGGAATATGCCAATAGTGCCTTCATTGACCATGCATACATGAAACTTTGTTTTTGTCAACCACCCCCCGGCCCCTCCTTATCCCTGCCACGCCGCTCGCGCAAGGCCTAAGGAGGGGAGTTGAAG
>RFHT01000369.1 GCA_003696835.1 Bacteroidota bacterium | reverse complement strand
ATTTTTATCATGACCATTGTCACCAGCCTGATGGCCTTTAAGGACCCCCAGCTGATGCACAAATTTATCCTCAATCCCTACGACGTGGTACGTGACAAGGAGTTTTACCGGGTGTTTACCAGCGGCCTGATTCACGCCAACTACGTGCACCTGGGGTTTAACATGATCACCTATTACTTTTTTGCCTTTTATCTGGAACAAATCCTCGGGCACTGGCAGTTTGCAGTCTTGTACGTGGCCAGCCTGGCCCTCAGTGATATCACCACCATTATCAAATACAAAGACCACCCCTCTTACAACAGCCTGGGGGCTTCTGGAGCCGTAAGTGCGGTGGTACTGAGCATCATTTTATGCCAGCCCGATATTCAGTTGCTGCTGTTTTTTGCCATTCCCATGCCCGGCTGGCTGCTGGCCATTGCCTACATAGGCTACAGCTACTATGCCTCCAAGCGCAGCTATGACAACATCAACCATGACGCCCACCTCTGGGGTGCCCTTTCAGGCATCATTCTCACCATCGTACTGAAACCCGGTGTGCTGCAAAACTTCGGCCAGTGGCTGGGGGTGTAACCCATCGTCCTCTACTGCGCCTTTAGCCGAAATAGACGGGGCCGGGATGGAGCTGCATCGCCCGTAAATGCCGGTATTTGGAGGTTGAGCAGGTACAGCCCGTCAGGGGTTTCATTGGGCACGTAGATCAACTCGGTAATGCTGCGCGCCTGCGCAGCAGCGACGGGCGTAGCCGTAGCGCCAGGCTGCATGCCCCAAAACAGGCGGTGGGCCGAAAGCCTGCCTTCATCGTAGAGCCGGTCCACAGAGGGAAGGTCCAGCAGCAAGTGTTGTACCTTTTTTTGGCGAATAAAGCGCATGGCTTCCAGGCTGAAAAAAGGCGGTTTATGGCTCCCATAATCCCAAAAGCGTTTTTCGGGCGGGTTGGGCAGGGTGCGTATAACCAACGCCTGGCAAAAAGCCGCAGGTACCTGCTGCAGCGCGGCCTGCAGGGCTTCCCGGCTGATGATATGGTCATCAGCATCAAAAGGTGGCAGGTAGGTGTCGGGGGTGCTGGCTGCCACCTGGGGGGAGATGCTGATGAGACAGGCAGGCAGCAGGCTGTCCTGCAGGCTGTGGTGCACCGAAAGACGCTCAGCCGCGAGATGCCCCACACATTCGGTATGGGTGCCGTTGCAATGGGGGGTGAGGGTATAGGTTTCTACATTGCAGCTGCCGCCCTGGCGCACATCACCCGTAAATCCATTCGACTTAAAGGTGAGGGCTTTGGCAGCGGGCGCGCCGTAAAGATTGGCCTGTCTGCCATGAAAGTCCAGCGGAATGGCCAGGTCTATGGGTTGCTGGCCCACAGCATAATGTTGTCCGTCTATGTGCACGCTGATTTTCATGTGAGCAAACTTTTGAGCTTTTCCAGCATGCCCGTCGTGGAGTAGCCTTCGAGAAAAGGCACCCTTTGTACTTCTCCTCCATAGGCCTGTACTTCTTCATGGCCTACAATCTCATCCAGGCGGTAATCTCCTCCTTTTACCAGCACATCGGGTTTGAGCTGGAGCAGCAGAGGGATAGGCGTATCTTCTTCAAAAATAATCACGGCATCCACAAACTCCATGGCAGCCAGCATGCGCGCCCGCGTATTTTCGTCCATCAAGGGGCGTTTCGGCCCTTTGATGCGCCGCACAGAGGCATCACTGTTGAGGCCCAGCACGAGCTTACCCCCCAGTTGTTTGGCCCGCTCCAGATAGTCAATATGGCCCAAATGCAGCAGGTCGAAGCAGCCGTTGGTGAAAATAATGCGGTGGTCCTTTACCCGCCAGGCGCGCACTTTGGCCAGCAGGCGCTCCAGGCTTAAGATTTTGTCAGATGAGTGATATGGCATATCTGCTTGGTTGAATTTGGGGCAAAAATAGGTATTCTCCCGCTGGAATCATGCACGCCCGGCCCATAAAAAATAAAACCTCCCGGCACTATTTTCTTTGCCTTGTTCGTATAACATACAGCAACCATATTTATCTGAATATGAATACTACAGAGAAATTATTGCACTACTTCCACAAGCTGTCCGAAAAAAAGCAAGCTGAAATTGTCGATTTTGTGGCTTACCTGTACGAGCGCGAGCAACAAAAAGCGCCGGATCCCGTCAGGGAGCCCACTTCCCAGGTGCTGGAAAAATCCTCCCGTTAACTACCCATTACTCCGGCAAACCATCAGTTTAGTTTGATCCCTTTGGCTTCCTCCAGCAAAATGCGGTCGGCATTTTCGCTTTCTATGTGCCGGAAGTTGCCGTGGGTGTGCACTACAAAGCGGTTGAAGCGTAGTTCCAGTTCGGGGGTTTTGTTTCCAAAATAAAACACACTCATGCTGATGCCTTTTTCGGCATAATCACTTATCCATTTTTTCATATTAAATACCCCTTCCAGGTCGCCATCAGTGGCCAGGATAATGCGGTTGGTGCCGCCGGGAATAAAGGTTTGGCTGGCATATTTGTAAGCCAGCTTTACGCCTTTGGTGGCGTGGGTTTTTCCCTGCCCGTCCAGCGATTCGATGGCCTGGGCTATCTGGGCCCGTGCAGCTGCCGGAGTGGCCGGTAACACCACCCTGGCCTCGCCCGAATAGGTGATGATGGAAACCTGGTCGCCGGGGCGCAGCTGCTCCAAAAGCCGCACAAATGCCTGCTTGAGCAAAGGCATACGGCTGTAATGTTTCATGGAACCCGATACATCCAGCAGGAAAATCAAATTGGCCGGGGGGGCATCTGCCAGGGCACTTTTTGAAACCTCCGGCGGCTTTGGGGAGTCTGGCCGTTTTGATCTCAGCAGCGGATGGGTATCAGGTACGATTACCTGGTACCAGTAGGGCTCCTCTGCTAGGGGGGGGAGGGGAGTCAGGGGGTGTTCCATGCATTTGTTGAGAAAATAGGTAAAGCCCACGTAGTGATGGTTGTGCATGCCAATGATTTCATTGTAGTAATAGGCCGACTGCCCGTAGGCTTCGTAGGGAAAGATGTCAGCCACGCGGGCTTCCTGCTCTGGGTAGGCATTGGCCAGGCAGGCTTTGCCCAGTTGTTCGATGCGGCCCAGGTATTTGGTCAAAAAGGAAAAGGTTTCGGCATGGTGGTGGGGAAATTCCTGTGGATTGGCCAGGAAGTCAGCAGCCGATTCCCGTACGCCCTGGTAAGCAGCCGAAAAGTCTCCCATAGCTGCTACAGCCAGCAAGCTGTCTCTTTGCCGAAGGGCCTGCAGCAGTTGTCGGGTAGCCTGGTAGGCCTGCAGCAGGGGCTGCAGGCTGGCGGGATACTGCTCCACAGGAGGTTGAAGCTGCTTATGCAGGCCAGCCTTAATCCACTCAAAGGTATCAAACAACTGCTCACAGCGTAGCAGCAGGCGGTAGGAAGACTCAAAGTGCGCCTCTTTGAGGTAGGCTTTTTTTTCAGTCAGGCGCTGCAGTTGCCCACATGTCTGCACCAGTTCCTGGATTACCTCATGCATACTTTCCAACTGCCTGCTGATGCTGTCGGCTTTGGCAGGTGCCAGGCGCTCCACCTCCCGCATGGCCCTGGCATACCACAACTCCAGGTTGTCGAGGGGACTTTCGGCCTGGGGCAGGCGGTAACACAAATCGTCAATAAAATACCGCTGGTTATCATCAATGCTTTCCACCCTGAACGTTTGCGCATAACTGCTGGGCACCGTACGGCCGTAGGCCTGGTTGAGGTGGAGGTTGAAGGCTTCCAGAGGGCGGCGAATCTCTTTTAATACATGAATACTTTCGTTGAGGTAAGCTATACAGGCCCTGCATGTTGGCATGTTCTCCTCAAGAGGTTGAGAAAATACACAAACAGGCATCAACAGGAAGGCGGCAAGCGTAAACCTCAATATGTCAATCATTCTGCCAGCTTTACTTGGGCCTGCTATTATACAAAATTCTCTCCAGGCCTGTACAAAAATAGGCACCAACAGCTGATTTTCCCTCCACGGCTGAACACATTCTAGTGAAAACACTGGCAGGCAGCCATTTATGTAAAAAAAATATTTTTCTCGTGAATTTTCCTCTCCTTGTGGATTTAGTAAACATAAGTGCGCATGCCTTTATGTGTGCCTAAACATACACATTTATATATCTGCCAAATGACGAACGAATTTTTACGATCTTCCCTTGCTACCTTACTTTGCCTGTTGGCACTTATCTTGTTCCGTCCTGCTTCAGCACTGGCTACCAATCCCTTCAGTGAAACGGCCCAACTGCTGCCCGCCAGCATCACCACCGATACCCTTGCCGCCCTGGGCTTCGACCTGGAAATTGATGGGGATTATGCCATCATAGGCGCTTACCAGGGAGGGGCTGCCATGTTGAAAAAGAATCCTTCACAGGCGGGCCAGTGGACTCCCATTCGCTATTTCTCCCACCAGATCCAGTATGGAGGCTCAGCTGTGGGCATAGCGGGAAATTTTGCCTTTGTAGGTTCCCCTTTTGAGCTGGTTAGTGGCCAAAAGGCAGGAAAGGTATTTATTTATGAGCAAAACACCGGTGGGGCAGATAACTGGGGGCTGTACCAGGTACTGCAGCCTACGGGTACTCCCACAACCAACCCCATAGGCGATGCCTTTGGCTATTCGATGGATGTATCGGGCAACATGCTCATTGTAGGTACCAAAGGCCGGGGTACAGCTTTCATATTCACCTACAACACCAACACCAACCAATGGGAGGCAGTAAAGGAAATTCAGCCCTCAGATGCCACCTACTACGACAATTTTGCCAACAACGTAGCCATTGAGGGCGATGTGGCCATGGTGGGCGCTCCCCTGGAAGGCGAAGACGCCCAGGGCGGTAATGCTATCCAATACGCCGGAGCAGTGTATGTGTATCAGCGCCATGCCGGTGGAACTGATAACTGGGGACAAACCCAAAAGCTGGTAGCTTCCGACAGGGGTTATTACCACCAGTTTGGCTGGAACCTTCAAATTTCGGGCGATTATGCCGCTATTGGTGCCCCCAACCACAACAACGTATCGGGCTCAGCCTATTTGTTTAAAAAAGACCTGGCAGGTCCTGGCCTCTGGGGCGAACTCAAAACCATCAGTCCGCTGGGCTCAGCCAACATGCAGGCCGGCTCCAAATTGTGCCTGAATCAAAACTATCTGCTCATTGGTGCTCCGGGTGATGCCACCGATGCCAATGGCGCCAATGCCATGACGGCTGCTGGTTCTGTATTTGTATATGAACAAAACGAAGGAGGAGCCGGCAACTGGGGCCTGCTGCAAAAGCTGGATGCCTCGGACCGCGATAGCACAGACTACTTTGGGTTTTCCCTGGCCGTGGATGATTCTACCATCATGGTAGGTGCATCACACAAAGGCTATGTACCTGGCACCATTGCCGACCCCCAGTTTGGGCAGGTGTATGTGTTTACCCAGGATGCGGTATCCAATAACAACGGCGGCGGGCAAAACAATCCCCCGGGTCCGGCTTATATAGGTGAAACCGGCCAGGTACAGGCAGGACTCAGCTGGGTGAGCGTTCAATTACAGCAGACCTACCAAAACCCCGTGGTGGTAGCGGGGGCTGCCAGCAGCAACCAGTCGTACCGTGCAGCGGTGCGGGTACGCAATGTAAGCAGCGGCAGCTTTGAGGTACGGCTCGACAACTGGGACTGCAGCTACAGCCAACACAGCGCCGAAACCATCAATTACCTGGTGGTGGAGGCGGGCACTTATACCCTGCCAAACGGCAGCCAGCTCTCGGCCGGCATTACCACCAATGTGAAAGACCGCTTTTTGGTACAAAGCCTGCCGGCAGGCTTTGCTACCACGCCCGTCCTGCTGGTACAATGCGCCACCGACAACTACAACGGCTCGCTGGTAACCCGCATCAACCACCGCAATACCAACGCCGGGCAGGTGGACTTAAGGGTGCAAAACCAGGAAGGACAGGGGGCTGTTACAGTGGGGGAAGACGTACACTGGGTGGCTGTTGCCGCAGGGGTGCAGGCCACAGGCCTGGCCTGTGAAGCTCAGTTGAGCGGCCGATATGTCAAACACAAGTGGTACACCCTGGGATTCAACCAATCCTACAGCAACCCGGTGTTCCTTACGAACATGAACAGCAGCTATGGCCATGATGCCGCAGCTACACGCTACCGCAACCTGGGCAGCACCTCGGTGCAGGTGAAAGTAGAGGAAGACAACTGCTTCGACAGTGAAACCAAACACACCCGCGAAAATATGGGCTTTGTGGTCTTTGACCAGCCCGGACTGCTGCAGGGTACCGCCCTGAATGCCAATGGCGCCCAGCATTTCAGCTTCATCCATCCTGGCCAGAGCGTGGAAGAGGCCGATGCCGAAATCCGCATGCGGGCTTTTCCCAATCCTGTTCGGGAAGTGATCAACATAGAACTTTCAGGGGTGGAAGCCCATGAAAAAAGCGAAGTTTCGGTCTATGACCTCAGCGGTCGGCTGCTCCTGCGCCAAACTTTTGCGGGCCTGGCCTTCCAGTTGGAAGTAGCCCAACTGCAGGAAGGCATTTACTTTTTGCAGGTAGCTGCCGGGCCGCTGCGCCAAAGCTTCCGCTTTGTGAAGCTGCCATAAGAGTGCCAGCCACAAGCTAATAGATTTGGGATTATATACAGCGTGTTTTGGATGCCCCGGCTATGGCCGGGGCATTACTTTTTTTCCTCCGGCTCAGGAGGTAGCAGCTTCAGGGGAATGTTGCGCTGGTCAGCTTGCTGTAGGAGCTGTTCATAAAAGGGGTCAAAGTCTTTTTCTTCGTACTCAAAATCCAACTCGTGCTCCTCTTCGTCTTTCATAAAAATGCGCACCTCTGGCTGTTGCACCTCAATGCGGGTGATGCTGTCCCAGGGGATGTGCTCCAGCTCCTTTTCGTAATACATGATGGCCTCAGGGGTGATAAAAATACCCACCAGCCGGCGGTGCAGCCACACCACCCACAGGGAGTACAGATGGATGAGTAGCAGCAAGGTGCCCAGTACGATGCCCGCCCACCGGATCATGGGAATGCGCCAGGACAGGTAGATGAGGTTGGCTGCAAAGAGCACGAAAAGCAGGTCATTGCCCATTATTCCCAATAAAACCGAATAATGCGTAATGGGGATTCGGAATATCATGGAAGGTTCGGCCTGTTGTAGCTGGCGCATGGCCCTGATTCCGGGCGTAGATTTGGTGAAAAACTCATAGGTGGTGGTGAGAATGAAGAGCAGTATGCACAGGTTGGTGACCAAAAAAGTTGTGCGGGACGAAATGCGCCAGGAGGAATCAAAAGCGATGAGCAGCAGCAAGAGTACCACTGCTGTAATTTTGAGCAGTTTGATAATCAGCGGCTGGAATGTGAACAACTGCTTCATACTACCGGAGAGTGAAGATAGGCATTTTGGGAAAAATGCCCTCATTTTTTTTACATCCCCCCTCAGCCCGTCTCCAGCTGCATGCGCAGCAGGTTGCTGTAGGTGCCATCGGCTTTGGCGGAGAGCTGCTGGTGGGTGCCCGATTCGGTGATCTGTCCCTGCTCGAGCACATAAATTTTGTCCACATTGCGGATGGTGCTAAGGCGGTGGGCAATGATGACGGTGGTGCGGTTTTTCATCAGCACATCCAGGGCACTTTGCACCAGTTGTTCGGACTCGGCATCCAGGGAGCTGGTGGCCTCATCCAGAATGAGGATGGAGGGGTCCTTGAGGATGGCCCGCGCAATGGCCACGCGCTGGCGCTGCCCCCCGACAATTTGATCCCCCTTTCGCCCACCAGGGTATCCAGCCCATCGGGAAAGCCCTGGATAAACTCCCAGGCGTTAGCTTTTTGGGCTGCCTCTATGATCTCGGCCTCAGTAGCAGCGGGTTTGCCATAGGCGATATTTTCACGTATAGTACCGCCAAAGAGGATCACCTCCTGGGGCACCACCCCCATATTGCTGCGCAGGTGGGGCAGCTCATACTGTTCTATGGGTTGTTCGTCTATGTATATTTCGCCTTTCTCTATGGGGTAAAAGCGGAGAATCAGCTGGGCGATGGTGGACTTGCCTGCACCACTGTGGCCCACCAGGGCAATTTTCTCTCCGGGTTTTACCTCCAGGTTGACGCCTTTGAGCACCTGTACGTCCGGCCGGGAAGGGTAGGAAAATTCCACCTCCTCAAAGCGTATATGCCCCTGGAAAGGCGGATACTGCTGCTCCAGAGATTCGGGCAAGGTAAACTCTTCTTTTTCTTTCAGTATTTCCCGTATGCGCTCCGAAGCCCCCATGGTCTTTTGCAGTTGGCCATAGAGGTCGCCCATGCCGGCCACCGAGCCGCCTATGTAGGTGGTATAGATCACAAAGGAAAAGAGGTCGCCTATGCCAATTTCTCCCCCCGCCACCATGTGTGCCCCTTTCCAGATGACCAGTATGATGCCGCCAAAAAGAGCCATGAGCAGGAAGGAAACAAAGCCGCCCCGGAAGGTTGCTGCCTGCAGGGCGGTTTTGACCACTTTATCCAGGGCCTTGCGGTAGCGCAGGCTTTCGAGCAGCTCATTGGCAAAAGACTTCACGATGCTGATCGACTGAAAGGTCTCCTCCACAATGGTGTTGGACTCAGCTAGCTGGTCCTGGGCTTTTTTGGAGAGCTTGCGAATGAAACGCCCAAAGATGAGGGTGGCAATGATCAAAACCGGAAAGGTGAGCAGCATAAAAACCGTTAGCTCGGCCGACACCACAAACACCAGTATGATAACCCCCACCACCAGGGTGAGAATCTGGCGCAGAAATTCCGCTATGGTCAGGGACAATACATCCTGCAGCTGGGTGACATCCGAGGAAAGGCGGCTGGTGAGCTCGCCCACCCTGTGGCGTTCAAAAAACACCATGGGCAGGGTAATGATTTTACGGTAAAGGTGATAGCGGATGTCGGCCATGGCCCTTTCGCTCACCTGGGCAAAGAGGTACACCCGCAAAAAGGAAAAGCCTGCTTGTAACAGCAAAATAACGCCCAGCGTAAGCGCCACCTCATTGATGCGGTTGGAAGCCAGTATTTTTTCAAAAGCCTGAACCCGTCTGTTGTCTTCATTGAGGGCAAGCCGCTGCAGGTCGGCCACGGTGAGGGTATCCCCCTGCCGGATTTTGCTTCGCAGCTCCTCCAGAGTTTGGCTTACGGCCAGCTTGTCCTGCTCCAGGGCCTGCTCCAGGGCCGTGAGGTCTTCCATTTTCACCACCTTCCCCTGCTCAATTTTAATCCTCAGGGTATTGAGACGCTCTTTGGAGGCAGGAGCGGGCACCGAAGAGTTGACCAGCTCGCCCAGGTAGTAGGGCAGCATGAGGGTGGTGCCGGTAGAGAGCAGCAAAAACACCATGCCCAGCCAGAAGCTGCGCTGGTAGGGCAGCACAAACTTAAAAATGCCCATGGCCTCCCGCAGGGCCTTCATAGACACTTTCCGCTTCTTATCTTCTTCGCTTACTTCTCTGTTTCGCCTTTTCGCCATGCTTGATCTTAATTCTCATAATAACCGCCCCAGTCTTCGTCATCCTCTTCCTCACTGGGCATATTGAGCATGCCGCTGAGCAGGTCTTTGAACTGGGTGCCAGCCTCCAGGCCCTGTTTGCCCAGCAGAGAATACTCCGCCAATCCATGCAGGACGAATTCCATGAGCAAATATTGCTTTTCTTCCGAAATTCCTTTGTGATACTGCTTCACCAGCTTTTTGAGCCCGGGTACCTGGTCCAGTTGTTTGCGGTATTCGGCCTCGCTTACATCATTGAGCAAATCCAGCGAATTTCCCCGGCCAAACCAGCGGGTAATTTCGCGGTAGGGGTTGTCGGGGGAATTGCGTTTGAGCTTTTCGGGATTGGGGAAATATTCGCCAAAAACCGCCCTGACAGCTTTGCTGATGAGCTTTTGTGCCACCATGGCAGGCCCTTCCTGCTCGCCCTCATATACCAGCTCCACTTTGCCCGTCAGGGCGGGAATGACGCCTATGAGGTCGCCTACCCGGCTATAGCCTTTCTTTTCCCGGTTGAGGATCACCCTGCGCTCGCAGGCAGAATGCAGGTTTTCGTAGCCCGAAATGGTAAGACGGGCCGATACCCCGCTTTTTTCATCCACATACTCACTCTGCCGCGCTTCAATGGCCAGCTGCTCCACCAGATCGCCTACCAGGGGGTCGATTTCCACCACAGCCTGCTGGTCGGCAGGAATGCGGGCCTCCTGATGGGTAATTTGTTTGGAAATTTCCCGGCTTTTGGGATAATGGGTCAATATCTGGCTCTCAATGCGGTCCTTGAGCGGGGTAACTATGCTGCCCCGGTTGGTGTAGTCTTCGGGATTGGCCGTAAACACAAACTGTATGTCCAGCGGAAGGCGCAATTTGAAGCCCCTGATCTGGATATCGCCCTCCTGCAGAATGTTGAACAGGGCCACCTGGATGCGGGGTTGAAGGTCGGGCAACTCGTTGATGACAAAAATGCCCCGGTGCGAGCGGGGTACAATGCCGTAGTGCAGCACGCGCTCGTCGGAGTAGGGGAGCTTGAGCGTGGCGGCCTTAATGGGGTCCACATCTCCGATGAGGTCGGCCACCGTAACGTCGGGCGTCGCCAGCTTTTCGGCATAGCGCTCCGAGCGGTGCACCCACTCAATGGGGGTATCGTCTCCCTGCTCGGCCACCAGGTCGCGGGCAAAGCGCGATAAGGGATTGAAAGGATCATCGTTGAGCTCAGAGCCTTTGATAACCGGAATGTATTCATCCAGCAGCTCAACCAGTTGCCGGGCAATGCGGGTTTTGGCTTGTCCCCGCAGGCCCAGCAGGATGATGTTGTGGCGCGAAAGAATGGCCCGTTGCATATCGGGTATCACGCTTTGGTCGTAGCCGATGATGCCCTGGAAAACCGCCTCTCCGCGCTTCATCTTCAAAATCAGATTGGCCCGCAATTCGTCTTTTACAGAACGGGGACGGTAGCCGGAAGCCTTCAGTTCTCCAAGGGTGGAAATATGGGTGAGTTTGTTGAAATCTGTCATACGTTCATTTTCTGCCAAAAGCAGCGGCAAATTATGGCTATTTTACCTTAACAGCAAAAGCCCATACAAGCTTGGGAAAAACTCAAATCTGCATGGAGCCCCCCCACAGCCAGGGGTAAAAGTAAACAATTATTTTAGTTTTGTTAATTTTGTGGGCCATGAAAATCGAAGTGGATACCCTCAGCTACCTCCGGCAATTGCAGACGGTCCCGGCCGAAGAGCTCGCTAAAGCCTTATGGACCTACCAGCGGGCCCACAATCCCGTTTTGAAGCGGTATTGTGATCTGCTAAAGCAGGAGACGCCCACTTTTCTGCCCATTTCGTTTTTCAAACACTTTGAACTCCAAACCGCCCCTCCCTGGCAGGCACAGGCCGTATTTGAAAGCAGTGGAACCACCGGCCAGCAGCCCTCCCGCCACTTTGTGCGCGACCTCAAGCTGTATGAAGCCGTGAGTGAGGAGGCATTTTTTCGCTTTTTTCCGCGCCAATCCTACCAGATTCTGGCCCTGCTGCCTTCCTACCTCGAACGGGGCAACTCGTCCCTGGTGTATATGGTGCAGCACTGGATCCGCAGCTTTGGGCTGGAGGGCAGTGGGTTTTTTCTGGATGATTTTGCGGCCTTGCGCAGGCAAATTGATGCAGCCCGCGGCCCCTTGCTCATCATTGGAGTGGCCTTTGCCTTACTGGATTTTGCCGGGCAGTTTCCCGGCGCCCTGCCGCCGGGCAGCCTGGTGCTGGAAACCGGCGGCATGAAAGGCCGGCGCGAAGAACTCACTCGCGCCCAGCTGCACCAGGCCCTGTGCCAGGCCTTTGAGCTGCCCTTTATCAGCTCCGAATACGGCATGACCGAACTGATGAGCCAGGCTTATGCCCCCAGGGAAGGCCGGTTTTTTGCTCCCCCCTGGCTGAAGGTGGTCATTACGGATGTACACCTGCCCGAGCTGCTACAACCCCCCGGCATCAGTGGGCGCATCAACTTCATCGACCTGGCCAATGTGCACTCCTGCGCCTTCATCGCCACCGACGACATCGGCCGTATGCACGCCGATGGGTCATTTGAGGTGCTCGGGCGCCTGGATCATGCCGAGCTGAGGGGCTGTAGCCTGATGTATTCGTAGATGAGTTTTTTCGATTGATGGATGCTTGCCCGTAAATAGGGATTTTTTATGGGCTGGTCAGTGATTAAATCAACCTTTACCTTAAATAGATCTTCAAGTCCTTCCCATAGACCTATCAAGTTCTCCCCACGAGTAAGGGGTGGCAGGGGTTCGAGTTCTACGAAGAAGTCCAAATCGCTCGTTTGAGGGTCAAAACGATTTGTAATGACGGAGCCAAAAGCATATAAGCGGTTTACTCTGTACCGGCGACATAGTACGAACAATTGCTCCAGGTTTTGTTTGATGATTGGCGGCAAATCCATTTTTTTATGCTAAAACACCCAACTAAAAAAGAAAGCGTTTCTAAGTCACCTTTTTTTTTTCATTCATTCATTGCCTCACAAGCCTTAAAAAATTTTTCCTGAACAAAGCCGGGTTTTTTCAGCTCGGAATAAAATTCTTCAAAATAGGCCAGCATTTTCTGGGCATCGGTGCGGGACAAATAAGGCGTATTCAAATACAAGTGGTGCAGGGCCGGTTTTTTGCGCATAAACACCTGAATCAGGCTGTCGAAGTCAATGGCCCGGTTGCAGAGGGAGCGGTAGCGCATGGGCTCATAATCGGCGGGCTGCATGCGGGTGTAGGAGGCTCCTACTGCCGCACACCAGTCGAAATCGTAAGGAACAGCCACGGGCATGCGACCGTCTTCAAACTCTATGAACTTGAGGTTTTTGGCCAGTCCTATGTCCCAGTCGGTATTGCCCACCATGGCGTTGAACAAGTACATCAGGGCTGCGGCCTGCTGGTCCACCTCAGCTACGGCCCGCTCCTGTTCCGACATCTCGTGGCCGCCGTTGCGGCGGGCCACTTCATTGGCATCCTCAATGAAAAAACCCAGATGCTGCTCGGGCGGCTGACTTCTGCTGCTGCACTTGTAGGTGATTTTTACCAGGCGCACCCGAAAACTCATGGGCGTCAGCAGGTTATACGCCTTGTAAATCATGTATTCCTTGATCACACTGCTTTCTTCCTGGCAATGGGTGACGAGCTTGAGCTTTTTGTTGCCTTCAAAAAGGGTGTTGAGCGCATTTCTTTTTTTGAATTTGACGTGCAAGGGGGGGAAAATGCAGTTGCGGGGGTCGCGCCGGAAATTGCCCCGGCAGCGCAGCTCTATGGGGATGGATAGTTTTTTGCCCGAAGGGGGCTTGTAGGTCAGTACTGCATCGTGGTCGTGGGGGGCTTCGCCTCTGTCGGCCAGCAGGTGGGCCATGTCTGTTTCCAGAGTGATTTTAAGTATGCCCTCCTCATCAAACAGGCCAGGGGTTTGGGCTGTAAGGGGATGCGAGTAGCAGCTCAGGAGCAGGCATAAGCCTGCACACAAGCCCGGAAAGTAAAGGTGCATGCGAGTCATCATAGTTAAAGGTTAGGTTGCTTTTCGCGGCTTGTTATCAAAAATTTACGACAAAATAAAGCGCACGTTGTGAACCCTCCAAGCAATGACTGCATTTATGGGTAGGGAGTGGCTTGTTGGCGACTGGTACGAACAGCGGACCCAGGGCAAAGCATTCCCGAAAACCCTTCATACTGGAAGATTTGGCTACCTTTACTGCTCCAACCTACAAAAAAATGAAAAGAAGAAACTTCCTCAAAAACACCGGCGCCGCTTCCCTGCTGGCCCTGGCGCCAGCTTCTGCCCTCAGGGGGCATTCGCCTGCACCCAAAAAAGGCCCGCAGTACTACGAGCTGCGTACCTACGACCTCCTTTCGGCCCAAAGCCAGGCCAGCCTGGATGCCTATCTGCAAAATGCGCTCATACCCGCTCTCAAGCGGCTGGGTGCAGGGCCCATAGGTGCCTATGTGGACCAAGAACCCGGTGAAACCCCTCACCTCTACCTGCTGATTACCTACCCCAAACTCAAGCAGTTTGGTCAGGTGCCGGCTCAGTTGGCCAAAGACCCGGCCTACCTGGCTGCGAGCCAGGCTTATCATGCCCTGCCCAAAGACCAAATGGTGTACAGCCGCTTTCGCTCCAGCCTGCTGCAGGCTTTTGATGGCCTGCCACAACTCATCAATCCACCCGCCGACCACCAGATACGCGAACTGCGAATTTATGAATCCTACAGCGAGGATGCCCACCGCCGCAAGGTCATGATGTTTGACAAAGAAGAATTAGACCTCTTCTACAAAACCGGACTCCATCCGGTATTCTTTGGCAAGGCCCTCATAGGCGACCGCCTGCCCAACCTCACCTACATGCTCACCTTTAAAGACCGGCAGGAGCGTGACGCCAACTGGCAAACCTTTGTAAAACACCCCGAGTGGGACGTGATGAAAAACAAAGCCGAATATGCTGACTCGGTTTCCAAGGTATCCAATTATTTCCTGACTCCCCTGCCTTATTCCGACATCTGAATACGCTTATCTCTCAGGGCTAATACCTGCTGATATGAGTTTGAGGTAGCGCCCCATCCAGTAAGGTAGCAGGAAAATATCGCCGCTCAGCTCCTTGCGTCCCCCGCCATTGCGGTCCAGGATGAAGGTATTGGTGTTGTGTTTGTGAATAGGACGCTCGTCAGGAGGCAGCACCTGCCGGGTAGTTTGGTTCCGAAAGTTGGCCGGCAGCAGCACGATGTCCTTGCGGTGACTGTTGTGAATGCTCCAGTCGATGAGGTCCAGCGGAAACTCCTGCAAATGCCAGATAGATGCCTGCAAATCGATGCTATCTGCCCCGGTCATGGCGTAGCAGAAGTTCCACAATGCGTCTTTTTCCGGCCGCTCAATTTCCCAGTGGTCTTTAATGGCAGCCCGGTACTTTTCTCTCAGCTCCTCATTAAATGCATAAGGGTAGAGGTACCAGTAACTCAAAAAATACATTTCATCATCAGAGTGGTTCCAGCCATCGGAGAGCATCTTGCTCAGGGGGTCTCCTGCTTCCACCTTGCCGATTTCCTTCATAGGGCGCATGAGGTTTTCCAGATAGCCATGCTTTTCCATCATCTCAAAGGCTTTTTCCTTATAGGATTCATCCCGGGTAAAATGGTAGGCCGCCTGCAAAAAGGCGATGAGGTTGGAAGAATTCAGCTTGCGGTCGCCCACCCGGCTGGGAAAAGCGTTTACATACTCAGGGTGCCACCTTCCCCAGCGAGTGGGTTGGCCATCCAGGTCGGTGAGGTAGAGGTTGTGCCGCAAAATGTGGTCGGTCAGCTCCTTGATAAGCCTGATGGCCCGCTGGCGAAGGGATTCGTCGTCTATTAGCTCGGCCATGAGGCAGCATGCGAAGTAATGCCCTACCGCCTCGTCGCTGCTGGTGGTGCCTTTCCAGTCCCACTGCGGACTTTCCGCTGCCCGCCAGGCTGCCGGGTCGTGTTTGAAATAGCCTTTTCGCTCAAAAGAACGGGCCGGAAACCCCCGTATGGGGTTGATGTCGTAGAGGCGCTCCATGGCCTCAAAAGATTCAATGGCATGTTGGCGCGCTTCTTCCGAGCCGGTAACAGCAAAGCGAAACAGCTGGCTGCCCAGGTACATGCTGGTCCACAGGCCATCGTTGTCGGAGTCCAGCATGCTGCCACTGCTGAGGTTGCCGGGCTGCTGCATGGTAAAGCCGTCACTGTTAAACCCATAGCGTATGTGCCGCAGGCGCACCTGCCGCTCAAAATAGGCCGCTTTTTGCTCCAGGGTCATCCATTCAAACTGAATGCGACTCAGCCCGCCTTCGGTCAGTACCAGTACGCTGCCATCCGGCCCGGGAGCCAGGTCGCGCACACGGTCGTTGGGCAGCCACCGCCTGGAGGCATAGTAGGTAAAGCCCCCTTCGGGCTTTTGTACAAACGCACCCCTGGTAGAGCCAAACCAGCGCTTGCCGTCGATTTCTCTGATGCAGGTGAGCTCCGGCCAGGGCAATTGGGTGAGGTGCTCAATGCTTTTCATGCTGTTTTTATTCAACACCCGGCAACCCGTTTCGCTTCCCAGCAGCAGCTCGCCCCCCTGGGCAGGCCATAAGCAGGTATAGCCTTTGCCGGTATGCTTCAATTGGATGCTCAAACGCAGGGGGTCGAAGAAGTACAAGCGCTGGCTGCCCAGTACCCAGAATCCCTTCATTTCAGTATCGTAAGCGATGGCCTGAAGGGCCAGCGGCTCGTTGAAGCGAAAAGTCCACTGGCTGCCGGCCTCTGATACATACTGGAGCCCCTGCTCATTGCCCAGCAAAAAATCAAAGTCTTCTCCCCCGGCAAAACAACGCGCATCCCCCATCTGGTGGGGCAGGTATAGTTTGCCTGCCCAGGCATTGCTCAACACGGCCTTATCAGTGAGATAAACAAATTGCTGGCGGTATGTGAGCAGAGCGCGTAGCTGCATGCCCGTCATGGGCTCGTACAGCCTGTCGGCAACCAGCCTGCCCTGCCAGGGCTGCATCAGCCCCGTATTGGCCAGCACCGAAATGCGGCCATTGCGGTCGGCCGCTACCTGGTACAGTTGAATATTATAGGAGGGGTCCAGATGGGACTGCTCAGCCCGGTCCTGCAAAAAAGGACGGTCCTGGTAGCGAGCCTGCTGGGCAAGAAAACGATTCCCCAACAGCCAGAAAATCAATACAATGAGAAGCTTTTTTTTCATATCGCGTCGCATATTTTCTTTTTTTGTAAAAGAAGTGTACCGGCAGGAAAAAGGCTTCTGTTTTCTTGTGGAATTTCTGTTGTTTTTTGACGCTGGGTGCAGTTAAAAAACAATGAGAAATGTATAAAATAGTACAAGCACTTGATGAACAATTCCTGTTTTTTTGTATAGACAACCCCCGGCTTTGTAGCAGAAAAGCCAAAGCCGGCCGAAGAAACCTGACGATGTCCCAGCCCCAATTTGACCGGAACAAGCTGTTGATCAAACCCCTGGCTGCCCGCAGGAACCGGGTGCAGATCGAGCGCGATCACGTGCCGCCCACCCGCCCCCCGGGCAATACTTCCCCGGAATTTACCGGGGCCGTAGCAGCTACGGTGCAGCGCATCAGGCAGGCCCGGCAGCTTGGGGCATCTGTGATCCTGAGTATGGGGGCCCATACCATCAAAAACGGCATGGCGCCCACCCTGATCAGGCTGATGGAGGAGGGCTGGCTCACCCACCTGGCTACCAATGGCGCCGGCATTATTCACGACTGGGAGTTTGCTTTCCAGGGAGAGAGCAGCGAGCACGTACAGGCCAATGTGCAGCGGGGAGAGTTTGGGATATGGGAAGAAACGGGGCGCTACCTCAACCTGGCCCTGCTGGTGGGAGCTTTTGAAGGCAAAGGCTATGGGGAATCGGTGGGCAGCATGATCGAACAGCAAGGGCTGAAGCTTCCTTCAGAAACGGAGCTCTTGTCTTTGCTGCCCCTGGCCAAAACTGAGCCAGAGCGGCTTGCAGCCGCGCTGGACTTGCTGGGCTGCCTGCGGGCCTTTGAGCTGCCCCCAGGCTGGATGCCCATCTCCTTTCCCTACAGGCATTACAGCGTGCAGGCAGCGGCCTGGCGTCTGGGAGTTCCCTTCACAGGCCACCCCATGTTTGGACACGACATCATTTACACCCATCCCATGAGCCGGGGTGCGGCCATCGGCCGCACGGCCGAGCGCGACTTTCTGGCTTTTGCCCAGGCCGTCAACGGCCTGGAGGGAGGTGTGTACCTCTCGGTGGGCTCCGCCGTAATGTCTCCCATGATTTTTGAAAAATCTCTCTCCATGGCCCAAAACCTTCATCTGCAGGCAGGCAAGCCCATCACCAACCATTTTATGATGGTGGTGGACCTGGCTCCCGGCAACTGGGACTGGGCCCGGGGAGAACCACCGGAAAGCCACCCGGCCTATTACCTGAGGTACCTCAAAACCTTCAGCCGCATGGGCGGCCACATGCGCTACCTTTCAGCTGATAACCGGGATTTTTTGTTAGCCATTTACCAGCAATTAGCATCATGACTCCAAACCATCGCATCAAAGGAATCTGGCCCGTGCTCGTTACACCCTATCAGAAGGACCTGCGCATAGATGTGGGGGCATACCGGGAAATCATTCAATGGTACATGGGTTTTGCCCTGGGGGGCCTCTATGCCAACTGTTTGTCCAGCGAAATGTATGAGCTGGACGAGGCGGAGCGCCTGTTACTCATAAAAGAGGCCGTAAAAACTGCCGACGGCAAGCTGCCCGTAGCCGTTACGGGCAATTTTGGCCAGACCTCCGAAGAACACCTGCGCTTTTGCCAGAAAGCCGCCGACCTGGGGGCCGATGTGGTGATGCTCACCGTGCCGGAGTTCATCCACAACGACGAAGAACTGAAGGCCTATTACCTCTACATAGCCGAGCATACCCAGGTGCCCCTGGGCCTGTACGAGTGCCCCTATCCGCGCAGCTACCACCTGGGGATCGACCTCATCGTTGCGCTGGCCAAAACGGGTCGTTTTTTTGCCTACAAAGAAACCAGCTGCCGCATAGAAAAAATCCGCCTCATTGCCCGGCTCACCAAAGACACCCCCCTGGCCCTGCTGCAGGCCAATGTACCTTTCATGATTGAAGCCCTGCGGGCAGGCGCTGAGGGCTCCATGAATATTGTAGCCAACTGGCTGCCCGACCTCACGGTGGCCGTGGCCCAAAGCGCCCTGACCAACCTGCCCCTGGCCGAGCGCCTGCACCGCGAGCTGTGCGCCATGGAAATGGCTCAGCGCTCGGTACACCCCACTGGGGTAAAATACCTCATGCATAAACGCGGACTGCCCATACAGGCCCGCACGCGCTACAAAAAATCCCTTACCCCTGAAGAAGCTTACAGCCTGGACGCCCTGGCCCGGCTGTGGTTTGAAGCCGACGGCTCCCTGCGCCTGTTTAAAGAGAATTTTATCTCCTGAGCCGCGAAAGCCCGTCTTCGAGCCGGTCCATTGCCCGCAACAACTCCTCCATGGCGTATGCATAGGAAATGCGCACGTGCTGGGACGTGCCAAAGGCCCGGCCCGTAACCACCGCCAGGTGTACTTCCTCTATGAGGTACTCACACAGTTCATCTATGTTGCTTATGTGTTTTCCTGTGGGCGTGTGCATGCCCAGAAAATGGCTCAGGTCGGGGTAGAAGTAAAATGCCCCGTCGGGCAGGAGCACCTTCAGCCCGGCTATGCTGCTCAGGCGCTGGTAAAGCTGATCCCTGCGCTGGCGAAAGGCATCGCGCATGTGGTGTACGGCCTCCAGCCCACCGCGAAGAGCGGCTAAAGCGCCTCGCTGGGCAAAAGTGTTGGCTCCGGAGGTGCACTGCCCCTGCAATTTGATGCACATATTGGCCACAGCCTGGGGCGCAGCAATATAGCCCAGGCGCCAGCCCGTCATGGCATAGCCCTTGGAAAAACCATTGACGGTGATCACCCGGTCTTTGAGCTCTTCAAAAGAAGCCAGACTCACATGCGGCATCTCAAAGGCAATGTGCTCATATATTTCATCGGAAATGACGTAAAGTTGGGGATAATGCCGGATCACCTCCACCAGCCGGGCCAGCTCTTCCCGGCTGTACATGCTGCCCGAAGGGTTGGAAGGGGTAGTGAGAAAAAGCAAGCGGGTTGCCGGGCTGAGGGCCTCCTCCAGTTGCCCGGGGGTCAGTTTGTAGGATGTGGAAATATCTGTGGGCAATATGCGTACCCGGGCCTGTGCCAGGTGCAGCATGGCCGTGTACGATACCCAGTAGGGCGCCGGTACAATGGCCTCATCGCCAGGATTGAGTACACTCAGAATGACGTTGTACAGCGACTGCTTGGCGCCGGTGGATACCACCACCTGGGAAGGCGCATAATCCAGGCCGTTTTCCCGCCGGAGCTTGACCGCTATTTCCTCCCGCAGTTCGGGCAGGCCCGCCACGGGAGGATAATGCGTATAACCCTCGTCCAGGGCTGTTTTGGCTGCTTCCCGTATGTAGGCCGGGGTATCAAAATCGGGCTCGCCCATGGTGAGCCCCAGCACGTCCTTGCCTGCTGCCCGCAGCTCGCGCACACGCTGGGCCAGACTGAGCGTAGCCGAAGCCTCCATGGATTGGATGATTTTGGAGTGTTCCATCGAATTTTAGAATAGTTTAATGGTTGTATTTTTTGTTGTTTATGTTTGAAGCAGCGGCCAATGAGGAAGTTTGTGCCCCTGCACCCTGCTATTTCCCCCCAAAACCACAAAGCTTACATCTTACCCACGGCTGGCAAATTACACATTATTGCGATTGCACAGAAAAAAATTGGACGGTCGGCTGTAAAGCCCCTGTTTTTGTACACTAAATAAGAGAAAATTACCTATGTAAATTTTTCTCATCCAGATTATTTTGCTTATGAACCAAAACCCCAGATATTAGCAGGGTAAATAAGAAGGAAGGCTATCATTTCAAAGCGTCTTGAAAGCAATTCTCTGAAGTAGTACGTGGTAAGTAAGTTTTGTTAAGGTTTAGGTTAATTTGGGTTGTGTTTTTGTTTGTGTGTGGTCCCCTCAGGCGAGGGGACTTTTTTTTCAATCGTAACTATTCAGCACCCTCAGGGTGAAAAAAAACAATTGTTGTAAGTTGCTCATTTTAAATGGGTTGTGTTAACCACCCCCAGCCCCTCCTTGAAAATGAGGGGAGCTTTTTCGGGCAGGCGGCGCAGCCGCCTGCGAACCTTCAACTCCCCTCCTTAGGCCT
>RFHT01000368.1 GCA_003696835.1 Bacteroidota bacterium | reverse complement strand
TCGCAATCGGGGTCCTGAGTCAGTACAGCTATTTCAGGGGTGAGCAATACCTTTACCAGCAGGCTGTCTGTGCCCGTGCATTGTTTATTGTTGGTAAAACTGTAGGTAATGAGGTGTTCGCCTGCCTCATCGGGCGTAAATACGCCACCGGGTGCATTGGCGCTCCACACGCCATTGGGTCTGTTGGCGGTGATTAACTGGGGAGCGCTGCCCTGGCAGGGGCTGTCATCCCCTATGCTGATGAATACTTCGGGCACATTGGGAGCCTGCAGCTGGGCAGTACGGCTGCTGCTGCGGCAGTTGGCAGCCGTACGCACGAATAACTCATAGGAGCCCGCTGGCAGGTTGCGGAAGGTGTAATCACTCAGGCTACTGGTGGCGCTGTCCAGCACCACGCCCTGCTGCAACAAAAAGTAAGAAAAGGGCTCCATGCCGGCTTCGGCATTGATGACCCTGGCCCGTATGGAGCCCCCCACCACACAAGTGGGGTCATCGGGTGTCAGCTCCAGGCTGGGTACCATGGGGGCAGCCAGGGAAAAAGAGCGGCTGGCCGTACAACTGTCGGCATCCTGCACCAGCAGGTTGTGGATGTCGTTGGCGGTAATGCCCCCCAATATGCCGTCGGCCGGTAAAGTCTGCCAGCCCTGGCTGTCCAGCTTATAGCGGTATGGAGCACGTCCATCAATGACGCTGACTGCCACGCTGCCCGAAGCCGTACAGGTGGGCGGCTGCACCACACTGATAATCAATCGTATAGACTTAACTGTAAGCGGAATAAAAGTGAGGTTATTGCCCTCATTGCTCTCCACCAGTTGCTGGCCGGCATCGGCTACATACAGCAAAAAATAAGAACCCGCTGGCGTACCGGGCGGTAGGGTAATGGTCTCACTTTCATTGGTGCTTTGCTGCACAGCCAGCGGCTCTATGTCATCCACCCCCACTGCCACGTCTCCCCCGTCGAGTAGGGTATTGGCCGAGAGATAATAACGGGCTGCAGTGTTGATACCTGCCGCCAGGTTACCGGTATTGGTTACGGCCGCCTGAACGGTGAAAGTTCCTCCCGGGCACACACTGGAGGGTGAAATGGAAAAAATTTGGGGAAGGTAATCGGGCTGACCGGTAGCAATGCTGAAGCTTTGCTCTGATGAAAAAGGCGAACCTTCATATCCCGCATCTATGGCCTGCACACTCCAGTAATAGGTGCCCGCAGGCAAGTTCCTGATGGTCCAGGAGGTATTCTTCTGTGCATTGCCATTGGCCGCTACCAGCCTGCTGCCATCACTCAAGGCCAGGGGACTGATGATGTTTCCCAGACCGGGTTGGGTGCCCAGGCGCAGGTTGTAGGTGAGGTTGGCCAACTGAGCGCCCGGGTCGGTGCCCGCTCCCCAGAACAGATGGATGGTCCCGCTTGAGTCGGCATAGCTGGCAAAGCCAGGGGGATTGGGGGCTTCATTGGACGGTCCTTTCTTTCCGCGGTACAAGCGAAATACCCGGTTGGTGTTGTCGTTCACATTGCCACTAGTGCGGCCCGTCAGGAGCAGGTCCAACCTGCCATCCTGGTCATAATCGCCCCAATCTACCGCACTTTTTTCTACCGCAAAAAATTCGCAGTCCACCACGGTAAACCAGTTGGCGTTAAAGTTTTCGTACAGTCGGGTGGTGCGGCTGCTGCCCCTGCTGGTCAATCCCGTCACCAGCAGGTCGGGAAAGCCATCTCCGTTGTAATCCCCCCAGGCCACATCTCCGTCTTTGATGCCCTGCAGACTGGCGAAAAGGGAAAAGGTGGGATTGGGCCCAGGTACATAGCGATAAACGTATGTTGCGTAGCTCCCCCCTGGTGTCTCTCCTGCCAGGGCCACATCCAGGTAGCCATCGCCGTCGAAGTCGGCCAGGTCCAGATTGCCCCCGGAAAGGGGCTGAAGGGCCGCCGAAAGCCCGCTGTGCCGCACAAACTGCCCCTCTGTGTTTTCATAAATATCCGAATAAAATACCCCATTGGCATCTGAGCCGGTCAGCAGGATGTCCAGGTCCTGGTCTTTGTCGAAGTCATACCAGGCCACATCTCCAAACAAAATACCGGGCAGGTTGGTGTTGATTTCGGTAAAAACGCCATTGCCCCGGTTGTTGTACACCCGGCACACCCCTGCCTCGAAGGGGGCGTGAAAGCCAGACAAGAGCAGGTCGGGATCACCGTCCTGGTCGTAATCGCCCCAGTCTGCGCTGCTGCCAAATACCCCTATGATGTTGGTAGAGAGCTGAACAAAATTGCCATTGTCGTTGCGGTACAAACGGGCCACCGAGGTAAAGGTCCCTTCATTCTGGCCCAGGATGAGGATGTCCAGGTCGCCGTCCAGGTCGATGTCAGCCCAGCTGGCAGTGGGCAGTTGTACCTTCTCCAGGTTGGCGGGGTATTCAAAGAATTGCCCTCCCCGGTTTTCATAGATCCTGGCCACGTGCATGGCCACGGGTTGCTGGTCGGCCAGGCCCACCGCCAATATATCCAGGTCGCCATCGGCATCAAAATCTCCCCAGGACACCTCGCCCTCGTTGATGGGCGTGGGTGCCTGCACAAACACTACATCGGTGACGTCTTCAAACTCTGCATTCAGCGTGGCCCTGCTCTGCAGCAGCAGGCTGCTATCTCCCGGAAAAGCCTGCAGCAGGGGACCAAAAGCCCACAGGCAGCAAAAAAGAAAGCCTGAAAGGCCGGTCAAATGAGGGCGGCCCCCAGGTGGTTCAGCTGATTGCTTCCCAAAATAGTCCATGTCGTTTGGGTTTAGGTGGTGTTAATTCCTGACGGTACGCTGGAGCAGCACGGCTCCCTTCAGTTTTTGCACGGGATTCTCGCGGTTTCGCAGTATGTAGTAGTACACCCCATCGGGGGCCTCGCCTCCGTCCCAGGGCTGGGTAGCCGACTGGTTAAAGATAAGGGCGCCCTGTCGGTTGTAAATTTCCAGTTGATACTTTTTGGGGTCCTCCCCTGCCCTGAACAGGGGCGCCAGCACATCATTTATCCCGTCACCATTGGGGGTGAGCACAGGCGGCATGCTGGCCTGTATAGGCTCCACCGGTTTTTCGCCTATCACCACTTCCACGCTGGCCTGCGAGCTGCAGGCCGTGCCGGGATTGGTGGCCATGAGGGTATAGGTGGTACTTGTAGCAGGAGATACCTCTCGCGGTACTTCCGTAGCCCCGTCTGTCCACATCAGGCTTGCATCGCCCGAAAAGGTGATGAGGGGATTCAAGCTTACACTTTGCCCGGAGTCAATGGTGATGCGGGCAGGATCAAATACAATGTGGGGGACCTCCAGTACTTCCAGGGAGTAGTTCAGCGTGTCGGCATTGCACACCTCATCAGGGGTGGTCACATAACCCATCAGGGTGCCAGGCTCTGTGGGCGT
>RFHT01000367.1 GCA_003696835.1 Bacteroidota bacterium | reverse complement strand
CGACCCGGAGGCCCAGGTCTATACGCCAGCGCCCGAAGGGCCGCAAAAGCGCCTGCCTTCGCCCTGGCAGAAATGGGACAACCACCAGGAGATCACCCGCAACTGGGCCAGCATGGAGCTGCCCGGCCCCTGGGAGGAGCAGGGCCTGCCCGATTTTGACGGCGTGTTGTTTTTTTACAAAACCTTTCAACTGGCCCGTCTTCCCCAGCAGGCCCGCATCCACCTGGGGCGCATAGACGACAGCAGTTTCCCCTTCGTCAATGGCACCTTTCTACAGGAAAACCGCGATGACCCACAAAAACTGATCGATTATGTGATTCCCCTCAACGCCCTGCAAAGGGGCACCAACTACGTGCTGGTGCGGGTAGAGGACCACGGAGGGCCGGGCGGTATGCTGGGGCCCGCAGAGGAAATGTACATTGAGGCCGACGGCAGGCGCATCCCGCTCAGCGGTGAATGGAAATATTACATACGCGAAAAATTTGGCCGTAGCATCAACAGCTCCGAACTGCTGAGCGGCCGTGAGCTTGCCGCCCGGTTTGCAGCCTTTAACTCCCTCAACCCGCTGGAAAAAATCAGCGGAGGGGAGGAGGTGGTCTCCGATCCCCATGCCATACGTTTGGAACTCAAGGTGATCAAGAATGAGATGAAATACGACCAGAACGAGCTGGTGGTGCAGGCGGGCAAAGCGGTGGAAATTCATTTTTCAAATACCGACCTTATGCAACACAATTTACTGATTCTCGCCCCGGGCAGCCTGGAAAAGGTGGGGCTTGCTGCCGATGCCATGGCCATGGAACCCGACGGGCAGGAGAAGCAATACATTCCCGATATGCCGGAGGTGCTGCACGCCAGCGGCCTGCTGGACCCGGGCAAGACCTTTGTTTTGCGTTTTACTGCTCCGAAAAAACCTGGTAATTATCCCTTTGTATGCACCTTTCCCGGCCACTGGCGCAGCATGAACGGACTGCTCAAGGTGGTGCAGAGCAGTGGGGTGTAGGGGTGTGCTGTGCAGCTTTCTGTCATGGTTAACGAGGTGTTGCTCGTTCTTCAATTTGGAGTCGGGGGTGGGAGCGGGCAATACCTTATTCGAGGCGCTTCCACACCTCATTGATGACCAGGTCGCCGTATTCTTTGGTGTGCCAGGTGCCACGGTGGTGCCAGGTATCGCCTTTTATATCGCAGTCAAATACGATGCTGTCGCCTACCAGGGTGGAGTCGGCAATGTAATATTCCAGATATTCAATATATTTACCGTCTTTGTATTTGTAGGTACCTCCGCCTGCACCGCGAAAGAGCTTTTGCTCAGGTACAAAATCCATCCATGCGAAGCGTTCTTTGGTGACAAATTTGAGGTAGGAGTTGGTGCGCTGGATGGTATCACCATCCTGGCCAATGTAGTATTGCTGTTGCCAAACGCCCTCGACGGGCTTTTTAGAGCTGCAGCTCCACAAAGTGAAGCAAAGCGGCAGCAAGCAGAGTAAGATCTGTGTGGATATAGTTTTCATAGAACTTATTTTTAGGTAAATAAATAAGCTTGATATTATACAAAAATTTTGATTTTTCCAAACAGATATGAATTTCAATATATGAAACGCCTCCATCTTTTCGAGTTTGAAGACCTGCCCTGGTTCCCCGCTTTCCTTCGCGACTATGGAACAGATTTTTTACAATTCATGGCCAATCAGTTTGATTTTTACAAGGGCATAGTGCCCTTGCTGAAGATCGGGCTGGAGAAAAGCGGCACTTCCACCATCATTGACCTGGCTTCGGGCGGCGGGGGTGGCTGGCTCAAACTGGTAGGCCGCCTGCGCGAGCGGGTGCCGGGGCTCAAGATCGTGCTCACGGATTATTACCCCAACCTCAAGGCCTTTGAACGCATCAAAAAAGTGGGGGGCGATCCCTTCACCTATATCTCTGAACCGGTGAATGCCCTGGATGTTCCAGAAGAATTGGCAGGGCTGCGCACGCAGTTTTTATCCTTCCACCATTTTAAACCCGAACAGGCACAGCAAATTTTGCAAAACGCAGTGGACCGGGGCATGCCCATCGCCATCTTTGAGGTGCAGGAGCGCAACTGGAAATACCTGCTTCAGCATTCCTTTTCTCCCATCAGCGTATTGCTCACAACGCCCTTTATCCGCCCCTTCAAATGGGGGCGGCTGCTCTTTACTTACCTCCTTCCCATCCTGCCTCTGTTTATTTACTGGGATGGGCTGGTTTCGGTATTGCGCACCTATACGCTGGAGGAAATGGAGGCCATGACCCGGGCGCTAAAGGGAGGAGAGCGGTTTAGCTGGGAAATCAACCGTATCAAAAGCGGCCCCACACAGGTGCTGTATGCATTTGGTTACCCCAGGGAAGAATAAGGTTTGGGGGGGATGCACACGATTTCGCTGAAATATTTCTGCTGCACAGGGAGTTATCAATTTAACCGAGACCAGAGATGGTTATTCATCACCCTGAGGCAATCCTATACGGATTGCCTGTTTTTTTTATTTCAGTTACAGCAAGCCTCATTTGGAATTTCGTGTAAAGCATACAAAATTTGTAGCACAACACGGTATTTTTCCAACCCCTACCCTGATGAGAACATTCCTCCTCTCTTTCGTTTGTTTAGGATGTTGTTCGGGCCTCTTTGCCCAGGACCTGCGCAACTCGCCCTGGCACATTGTGGCTGAACAGATCGATCCCAACGAATACTATGGCGTAACGGTGGCCAATGGCATGATGGGGCTGGTATCTTCGGCCGAGCCCATGAAGGTACACGACGTGGTGCTCAACGGGGTATATGACTATTACCAGCGGGGGCGGGTATCGAATATTCTCAAGGCGTTTAACCACATCGACCTGGACCTCATACTGGACGGAGTACGGGTAGCT
>RFHT01000366.1 GCA_003696835.1 Bacteroidota bacterium | reverse complement strand
TGTCAGAAAAATTAGTAAGAGGCTTCTGACTTCTGTAAACACGGAAATACGATGCTTATTAGAAAAATGCCTCAGACTATCCCGAACTCACGCTACTTAAGGCGGGATTTCAACTGCTGTATTTCCTTTTCCAGCACTTCTATGACCTTTTTCAGGCTCTCATTCTCGCCCCTAAGGGCATCAATGGTTTGCTGCTTGGCTCCCAACATTTCTTTGAGCATTTCCAGCTCCCGCTGAGGGGTGAAGTATATGGCCTCTGGCTCTTTTAGCTGAGGTAGCTCCGTTTCCATGCCCGTGCCTTCAATCACAGCCTCGTAGCTGGTATGACAAATCCGGATAAACTGCTTTAAAAAAGCCAGGGTGGGCTTGACGTTGTTTGCTTCAATCTGACCGATGAGCGACCGACTGACCCCTGTTTGTTCTGCCAGCTCTTTTTGGGTGAGTTTCTGCCTTTTTCTCAGCCGGGCGATGCGGCCCCCTATGGTCATTATTTCTTGCATGTGCGCAAGATTTGGTTATGATGTTTGTAATTGTTATGAAAAATAACCAATTTTGTTAGGGAATATCGAACAAATTATAGCTCCCTCTGGCAATTGCTTGCTATTATGCAACGAACGATAAAGGTGAGCAAAGTTTGTTCTGAGGCTATTTTGTCATAGACAAATATGGACATTTTCTGCCGATATTCAAGTTCTTTCCCTACAATTTGTGCCCACCCCTTGTAAAAACCCTCTGGAGGTGGCTCCTTTTTCTTACATTTTTTTACTGTTAAAAAAAATTACACTGTTATGGTAGTATTCTCCACACTCCTGAAAACCATCAACTATAATTCAGGCCAAATCATGGACACCTATCCCACAAAACATGCCCGGGCCTTTCAGCAGCTATACCAGATGTACCATCGGCAGGAAGAAGCTTTCCGCACCGCCTTCATCAAGCTGTATAGCTTCCGGCAGGCCGATCCCCATTTTGTACAGCACTACTTCGACCTGCTCGAACACTATCGCCGGCAGCCCCCATCCGACCTGCGTGCTATGCTCAACACCTTATTTGGCAGACAGCCACTCAGGCCCCTCAGCCCTTCCCACTTTGCGCAGTTTAGCTATATGGCCAACCTACTCAACCCCCAGCATCCCGTGTTTAGCAAGGCCCTCGCAGGTCTGCTGGGTTTCCGCCCACCGGTACAGAGCCGCAGCAACCACCGCCTGCGCGTGCAGCTGTATCTGGAGTTTTACAAAAGTCTGACCGGACTGTATCTGAAGCTTCAGCATGACAAGCAGCTTTATCCGCTGCTCAAAGCCATCGGTATTCTGCTCAAGAGCGAGGGCATCTATCTGCACACGGCCAAGAAATTCGATTTACTTATGCAGCATGTAGCTGTACTCCACCAAGAAGGAAAGCTGATATAGGAGCAGTAGAGGAGCATATCAAGGGCAGCCTCATTATTCCTGAAACAAGGCCTAATGGGACTGGCTGATCAATTTTTTTAGCTCTTCCAGTCCTCGTTCCAGCACCTGGTCTGTTTCAGTTCCTGTTTGTTTTACATAAATAGGTGGAACATATTTCTCTCTGGGGACTCCCTTAACGTGAAACAGCTTGGCTGTAGAGAGCCGATAGCCATAAGTTTGGTGCAGGAATGAAAATCCATTCACTTCACCTGCCAGCCGCTCCATTTCCGTTCCTACTACTTTTGCCCTTCCCATACCCTCAAAGCCAATAGCCAGGCCTTCTCCCATGCTCCCTGTCCAACGGCCTACAAGTATCACAACAGGCTGTTTATACAGACTTCCTCTTGGGCTTACATACTCAATCCAGCTCCTTTCCACCTTTGGATTTTTGCCATATTGCTCAATTGTCCAATGCTTTTGGTAGGGCTGGGGGGTACGGGTAAAGCGTCCCATTATTGCACGTGCCACATAAGTGTTTCCGCCATCAACCGTATTTCTCAAATCAAGGATCAATCCACTGGTATGCATCATGCTGTCGAGTATTCGGTCAAATTCCCCTATGAGGCGGTTATTCCCCAGTGAATTGTTCAGCCGGATTATAGCAATGCCGTCTTTGGTTTCTGATGCGAGAAGTTCCGCATCTTTCCTGATCACTAACTGGCCTAAATCAAGCTCACGTGTTTTTCCATTTGTGGACTTTATCGTCAGTATCCTGGGCTGATTATAACGGCCTGCCAATATTTTATTGGCAATCCACTCCCGGATCTCCGCTAAGCTTTTATCATGGCAGTGTGTGGGAAATTGCTCAATTGCCTTGTTGAAATCTATTCCATTAATTGCCACTAATTCAGCCCCAATCAGCTGGGGAGGAAGATTTTTAATTTGCGTTTGCCAGACATTCGCAATTACCGGCCTGTTGTCCTCAATTCTGACATAGAGGGGGGAATACAACCTAAAAGATGAGGGGGTATTGGTATTCAGAATAAGATGACTGTCATAAAACTCATCCAGCAAATATTCAAAGAATAGAATGGTTTCTTCTGTAGTACGTATTTGAGGAATCAGGCTTTCATAATGCGCTTTAAGGCAGTCCAGATCAACCTTTTTTTCGTGCAAATAAATATAATGGCGTTCGATGTTATATAGGAGCTCCCTCAGGTCCTCCCTGATGTTGCCATGATCCACCTGCTGCCCTTTTATGGGGACACATAGCATACTTAGAAGGAGGAAAAAAATCAGCGCAGCTTTGTTCATGGGGTAGGGGTTAGGGATTCATCTTCCCCCTCCTTGCGCTCCTTCGGGCCTGGGCTGGCCGGGCTGCCCAACGGCTTTATTGCCTTTAAACTGGTAGCCTTTTTTGCGCCAGAAATTAAAGCCCCGTTTGAGGTCGTATATGCGGGTAAAGCCCGCCTTGCGCAACTCTTTGGCGGCAAAGGGGCTTCGGTGGGCTGTTTCACAATAGATGAATACCGGCCTGGAGGGATCCAGGCCATCTATGGCCTCCCTGAACTTGCTGCTGGGAAAGGGGATGTTCTCCGCTCCGTAAATGTGCGCTTTTTTGTATTCCCTGCGGGTGCGCACATCTATGAGATAGTAAGCTTCGCTTTGCTCCAGCATTTGCAGGTAAGCATCGGGCGGCAGCAGGCTTACTTCCTGCTGCTCATATACTTTTTTAAACTGACAGCCCGTAACAATGAGCATCAGGCACAAGCTAGCTATGAGCGAAAGTTTTAACTTCATGGCATATTTCATTTAGCCCAAATATAGCCATTTTTTCGCTCAGAAAAGAAGGGCAGCAGCAGTTTTGTTATACCACCATTTCCCAACCGGGCTCATATTCGCGTCCCCATAGGGCTTTGGCCTGCTTGTGGTTCATCACCCTGCCGGTTTTGGTATCGGTAACCAGTTCGGTACCCAGCTTTTGGGCGATGTTGCCCAGGTGGCACAGCAGCACACTTTTATGACCTTCATCTATGGGAGAATATTGCTGAGCTCCTGCACGTATGGCATCGGCGAAGTTCTGGATGTGGTACGTATCCAGGGCGCCAGCACCTACGGTGTTGGTAGTGGCACTACGCCTGTTTTCCTTCACCTCTTTGATTACCTTTCCACCCTTGTCGTAGTGGATGTAGCCATTGCGGTCGAGCAGGATGGAGCCTTCGGTGCCTTGTATGATGGCGCCTCGTCCCCGGTCGAAGTACTTGAGGCCGTTGCAGCTGAGGCCTTCCCAAATGATGGTTTTACCGCCCTCAAATTCAAAGTGTGCCATTTGGGTATCGTAAAACTCCCAGTCGTCGTCGCGGTAGTGGTAGCGCCCGCCTGTGGACTTTACGCGGTTGGGGTAATCCACCCCCAGGGCCCAGCGACAAATGTCAATTTCGTGGGTGCCGTTGTTACAGATTTCGCCCGTGCCCCAGTGCCAGAACCAATGCCAGTTGTAGTGCACCAGGTTGTCCTGGTATTCCCGCCTGGGGGCAGGGCCCTGCCACAGCTCAAAGTCCAGCCATTCGGGTATGGCCGCCATTTTGCCTATGCCGATGCTGCCGCGGGTGTTGGCGTACCAGGCTTTGCCCAGGTAAGGCGTACCAATGGCGCCATCGCGTATCATTTGCACCGCCTCCATGGAGGTGGGTGCAGAGCGCTGCTGGTTGCCCATTTGTACCACCCTGCCATATTTGAGCTGGGCTTCTACCAGCATTTCCCCTTCGCGGGGGTTATGGCCACAGGGCTTCTCTACATACACGTGCTTGCCCGCCTTGAGGGCCATCAGGCTCATGGGTGCGTGCCAGTGGTCTGGCGCGGCTATCATAATGGCATCCACTTCTTTGTCGTCCAAAATCTTGCGGATGTCTTTTTCTAGCTTGGGGCGGCTACCGGTGGCTTTTTCGGCCAGGCCGGCGGCTTCTTCCAGCACCCTGCTGTCCACATCACAGAGGTAGCTCACCTGGCTGTTGGCCACCGTGGCGATGCCTCTGAGCAGGGCCTTACCACGCCCATGCATGCCCACTACTGCCACATTGAGGCGGTCGTTGGCGCCCAGAATGCGGCCGTAACTTTTGGCACTCAGGGCAAAGGTAAGGCCCGCAGTGGCGGCAGCTGAAGTTTTAATAAAATTTCTTCTTGAAAGGGGGTTGCGGTTCTTCATGGTTATTCGCGTTGTTTTTCCTCTATTTTGCAAAAAATACCCGAATAAGCAGAACATTCATATCACTCATGGAGAGGGAAAAGGCTTGCCCCAGCATTTTTCGTAGGGATGCAGGATGCAGGTAGCAGGATGCAGGTAGCAGGATGCAGGTGACAGGATGCAGGTGACAGGTCAACGGGATTGCCACTTGCATCTTGCATCTTGAATCTTGAATCTTGCATCCTGCATCTTGAATCTTGCATCCTGCATCACCATAAAAGCAATCCTTTGTGCACAATTTTCGTTAAGTTTAGGGTAGAAAACCAATTTGCACAATGCCATGAACCGGAATTTATTCTACTTTCTGACTTGTCTGGGCATATTTTGCATGTCCATGAGTCCTGAGCCTGGCGGCCTGAGAACAATTGAAAACAACACCTTCCAGCGGGGGGAATTCATCAAATATAAAGTACATTACGGCATCATTAATGCGGGCTTTTGCAGCATGGAAGTGAAGCCTGAGCCGGTGTATGTCAATGGCCGCAAATGCCACCACCTGGTGGGTAAGGGCTATTCCAATTCCACTTTTGATCTTTTTTACAAAGTGAGGGATGTATATGAATCCTATATGGATGAAGAAGCCCTGGTGTCCTGGCGATTTATGCGCACCATACAGGAAGGTAAATTTTTCAGCTATACCGAAACGCATTTTGAGCAGGATAAACGACGCGCCAAATACATAGACCGCAAGAAGCAAGTGAAATTTTACCCAACCCCCGAAAATATACACGATGTGGTCTCGGCCTTGTACTATGCCCGCACGGTGTATGATGCCGATGCACTCAAGCCCGGGGATCGCATTTCCCTGCGAAACTTTATTGACCGCAAAACGGTGGACCTGGAGGCCGAACTGCTGGCACGGGAAGTGATCAAGGTACAGGGACAAAAATACAAGTGCCTCAAGCTGAGACTCACAGTTGCGGAATCGGGCCTGATTACGGATGGAGCTTCTATTACGCTTTGGGTCTCCAACGATAAAAACAAAATTCCTATTCGCATGCAGTCCGAGCTGGCCATCGGCTCGCTCAAGGCCGATCTGTTCGAATACCGCAACCTCAGGCATCCCTTCGAAGCAAAAATTGACCGTTGATGTATCACATTGAGGAAAATGTTTCCCTAAAGTGCCGCCATACTTTTGGTACGGCGGTACTGGCCCGCTATTGGGCCGAAATTCATTC
>RFHT01000365.1 GCA_003696835.1 Bacteroidota bacterium | reverse complement strand
GGCATAGCTGTGGGCACCGATGCCGACTTTCTGGCCAGCCTGGACATGAACGACGTAGCCTCTATTGAGGTACTGAAAGACGCGGCTTCCTCGGCCATCTTTGGTTCGCGTGGTGCCAATGGGGTGATCATGATTACCACCAAGGAAGGCATAGAAGGCCCGGTACAGTTTAACTACGATGCCTACGTGGGCCTCAAGTCGGTGCCACACAACGACTACCTCACCACTGTGGATGCATGGCTGGACTATACCCGCAAAAACAACGGAGGCGAGCTCACCCAGCGCCTGCAGTACATTGAGCGCCTGGGGACCTATACCGACTGGCAGGATGTGATGATGGATGGAGGTACGATTCAAAGCCATGCCATTTCGGCAAGGGGAGGAACCAAAAACACCAAGTTCAGGGCTTCTTTGAGCTACCTGGACGATGAGGGGGTTTTGTTGACGGATAATTATCAAAAAATCAACTTCCGCCTGGCCCTGGATACCAAAGTATCCGACCGCATCTCTTTTGGGGTGGTGATGAACCCCTCGCATACCAACCAGCGCAGGTTCCCCATTGGCATACACGATGCCATTCGCCAAAGTGCATGGCTGCCGCTTTACCTGGATGAAAACACCATACAGTATGTGAACAGGTTTAGGGAAAACGGCCGCTGGAAGGACGCCCAGATTGGGGACTATGCCATGGAGAGAATGTTTGACGATTATGACCTGCAGGCTGGCCGGCCCAGTACGGGCAGCGGTACAGACATCAGCTCTACCTCCAACCAGAGTGCCCTGGCCAAGGTGCTGGAGCGCGACCGCCGCAAGAAGCAGACCAAGATTCTGGCCAATGCCTATTTCAACCTCAACCTCACGGACGACCTGTACTTCAGGCAAACCATTGGGGGGGATTTCCGATATACCCGCAACACCCGTTGGGCAGGGGTAAAAGCTTCGCGCAACGGCGCCCGCGACTCTGAGTCCAACCTCTCCACGGCTACGCAGTTTCACCATGTGGCCACCTCTACCCTGAATTACGACAAGATTTTGGGAGGGCACGACATCAATGTAGTAGCGGGTTTTGCCTATGAGGAGTGGAACCGGGAGTTCAGCAATCTGGAAGGCGCTGGCTTTAATTTTGACTACATACAAACCATCCCTGCGGCCAACCTGGTAGGCGGGGAAATGTTCAAAACCCAGGAAAACCTGATTTCCTATTTCTCACGGGTCAACTATGCCTTTAACAACAAGTACCTCTTGTCGGTAAGTGCCCGCTGGGATGGCAGCTCCAAGTTTGGGAAAGATAATAAATTCGGCTTTTTCCCGGCCGTATCGGCGGGGTGGCGGGTTTCGGAGGAGGATTTTCTTGCAGAAAACGGCCTCATTTCCAACCTCAAGTTGCGGGGCAGCTACGGCATCACCGGCAGCAACTCCGGCATAGGCGAATACGACCACATCGGGCTGCTCGCGCCCATAGGTACCGGCCTGGACGGCAACCCCACCGGCTTCAATCCCGTCAATATTTCCAATTCCGAACTGAGGTGGGAGAAACTGCTGGAGTATGACCTGGGGGTGGACATTGCCTTCCTGGACGGCCGTTTTGGTGCCTCTTTCGACTACTACAACCGCCAGAGTGTGGACCTGCTCCTGAATTTGCCCATTCCTTCGGTTACGGGTTTTGAGACGGCCCTGGTTAACAAAGGAAAAGTAGAAAACAAAGGCTTTGAGATTGAGCTCTTTTCCAGAAACATCAGCAATGCCGATTTTTCCTGGAGCACCAACGCGCTCTTTACCCACAACAAAAACACCCTGCTCGACTTTGCCGGTGCCAATGGGCTCATCAGTACGGTGGATCCCAAGCGGCCTGCTGAGTGGATTGCCCTGGAGGGCCACCCCATTGCCTCTTTTTATGGCTATGTGGTGAAGGAAGAAATTCCCCTGGAGTATATCAAGGACCCCTTCTTCCCCATCAACGGCCAGTCGCAGGATATTTACGTGAAAGACCTCAATGGCGATGGCCTCATCGATACCGACGACCGCACCATACTTGGCTCGCCTTATCCCGACCTGATCTGGAGTGTAAACAACACCTTCAGGTATAAAAACTTCGACCTGAGCTTTATGTTCCAGGGTTCGCACGGGGCAGAAATCAGGAATATTTCTTCCCAGTACATCAAAAACGAGTTTAACAGCAACCAGGATTACACAAGCGAATTTCCCGATAAGGACAAGGTCGTACAGCGCATTTTTACCAATGACGACGTACAGGATGCTTCCTATGTGAGCCTGAGGAATGTCAACCTGGGCTTTAGCTTCCCGGCCAGCCTGACAGACAAAGTGGGTATCAGGACGCTGCGCATATACCTAAGCGGGCAAAACCTGCTGTATATGATGGCCGACGGCTACCAGGGTTTCAACCCCGAAGGGGCTGACCAGGGCCTGGGCAACCCGCTCACCACGGGCTACCAGCGCGGACCCGCACCTATCTACAGAACCATTTCCGGAGGCATTAATCTTGGATTCTAACTCAAACATTACCACGATGAAAAATACCTTATATCAATCAATTTTGTGGGGTGCAGCCATGCTGCTGTGCTATGCCTGCAGCCCCGAAAAGCTGGACCTCCAGCCCATATCTTCCATAGGCGACAACGCCTTTTACAACAATACCAAAGAAGTGGAAGGGGCTGTGATTGCCATATACGACGGCCTGCAAAACGTTCCTCTGCGGGAGTTTGCCCTCACCGAAATGCGCTCTGACAATACCCGCTCCAAAACCAGCGAAGGTGACTGGGGGCAGTTTGAGAATTTTGAGGTACAGCCCACCAACCTGGCCATAGGCGAATACTGGACGGCCAACTACAATGTGATTTTCCGTGCCAACCGCGTGCTGGAGCACCTCGACGTGGTGGATGACCCCGGCCTGAAGGCCCAGTTTGAGGGGGAAGCCCGCTTTGCCAGGGCCCTGGCCCATTTCAATCTGGTGCGGGCATACGGCGATGTGCCCCTGGTGGACAAGGTGATCATACAAACGGATGAGGAATACTTTGACCGCGACGCCGCCGACAAGGTGTATGCCTTTATAGAGGCCGATCTCGACTTTGCCAGGAGCAAGCTGCCCGATGCGGGCGCCACTACCTTTGGCAGGGCCACCAGGGGAGCTGCCGAGGCCATTCTGGCCAAGGTGAAACTCACCCGCGGCGACTATGGCGGGGCCGAGTCCCTGCTGGCCGGCCTGATCAACAGCGGCACTTACAGCCTGCAGGAAAACTATGCGGACGTCTTTTTCAATGAGGGCAATTCGGAAATCATTTTTGCCATTCCCTATATAGACGACGACGCCAATGAAAGCCAGGACTTTTCCTTTGAAATGACGGCAGGCGGAAGGGCCAGTGGACTAAACTTTGTAACCGATGATTTTGCCGCAGCGGTGGATCCCACCGATGCCGAACGGGCCAGTGTGCTGTTCAACCCCCTGAGCCCGGCCGAAACCGGCAAGTTTCTCACTCGCTCCTCCGACGCCAGGCTTTGCGGCAACGACTGGATTGTGATTCGCTATGCCGATGTGCTGCTGATGTATGCCGAAGCCATCATGGCGGGCAACTCCGGCACCCAGGACTTCGACGCCCTGCGGGC
>RFHT01000364.1 GCA_003696835.1 Bacteroidota bacterium | reverse complement strand
GGTGCGCGAAGCCATTCAAAATCGCCTCTATACTTCACATCCTTTGAATGAATATATACTGCCTGATACGCCCTGAGCCGGCTTCTGTTTTTATGGTCAATACCCTGCACGCCCATTTTGGTTTAGGAGGGGTAATATGTGAACTGCCGCCGCCTGCGGATTTGCCGCGCCGCCTGGCTGCCCGCCTCACCCAGGCCGACCTGGCCGGGCTGGGTGAGGCTTTGCGCAGCCGCTGGCATGACCTACGGGCGCGGCCCTGGCACCGGAAGGTGTATCAGCGATACTTTGGGCAGCAATGGCAGGCCCTGCATCCCGGCATACCGCTTCAACATACCTACGACCTGCACGCGCCCCGCATTTTGGAGCAGCTGGAGCAGGCTGCACCCGACTTGCTGGTGGTACACGGCACTTCTATCCTCAAGCCTGTGGTTACCTCCACGGCAAAATTGGCCCTGAACATTCACTGGGGCCTTTCTCCCTGGTACAGGGGGGTAAGGTGCACCGAGTGGGCCCTGCTCAACTGGGACCCCGGCCACATTGGGGTAACGGTACACGAACTCAGTTCCCGCATTGATGGCGGGCGCATAGCTGCCCAGGCCTTTGCCCGAATAGAAGAAGGAGATACTGCCCACAGCATCAACATGCAGCTTAGCTACCGCGGCACACAACTGCTGCGGCAAATTATCCAGCGCATGCAGCAGGGAGAAGTCATCGACCTTTTTGCCCAGGACCTGAGTAAGGGGCAGCTCATCCGCATTCGGCACTGGAGCAGGCACATCAGCAGGCAAATCCGCCATATAGAACGGGAAGGTCTGATAGCCGAAATGCTGAAAAAGCCTTCCCGCATGCCACCTGCTTCCATCATCACGCTCTGAGCCAGGCCCAGGCACCACAACCAACCTTTTGGCTTTCAGTTGGCCCTTTATTCTGCTTACATTTGCCCAAATTTTTATTACTTTTGGCCATTCAGCCTGGAAAATATGGAACTGAGAGCCCAGCATTTAATCAAACGCTATAAGCAGCGTGCCGTAGTCAACGACGTTTCCCTGACGGTAAAGCAGGGAGAAATTGTGGGGCTACTTGGCCCCAATGGTGCAGGAAAAACCACTACCTTTTACATGATTGTGGGCCTGATACGCCCCAACGCAGGAAACATTTTTCTCGACCAGCGCGACATCACCCGCCTGCCCATGTACCGCAGGGGCCAGCTGGGCATCGGGTACCTGGCCCAGGAGGCTTCCGTTTTTCGCAATATGAGCGTGGAAGACAATATCCTGGCTGTGCTGGAAATGGGCACCAAACTCAGCAAAAAAGAGCGCATTGCACGCACCGAGCAGTTGCTGGAAGAATTCAGCATCACCCATGTGCGCAAAAACCTGGGCAAGGTGCTTTCCGGCGGCGAACGCCGCCGCACGGAAATTGCACGTGCCCTGGCCGTAAACCCTAAATTTATTTTGCTGGATGAACCCTTTGCTGGCATAGACCCCATAGCCGTAGAGGAAATCCAGCGCCTGGTAAAAGAACTCATCAACCGCAATATAGGCGTGCTCATTACCGACCACAATGTGCACGAAACCCTCAACATCACCCATAGGGCGTATTTGCTCTATGAAGGCAGAATATTACGGTCCGGCACGGCCGAAGAGCTGGCCTCGGACCCCGAAGCACGAAGACTTTATTTGGGAGAAAAATTTGAATTGAAACGATGAACTTGCTCATCCACAAAATTGCCAACTGGTTTCTCAAGCGGAGAATGGATCAGGTAGAGCGCTTTATGCGCTTCCCGCACGAAACCCAGGAGCAGCTCCTGCTCCAGCTACTGGAAAAGGCCCGCAACACCTGCTGGGGCAAAACCTATGGCTATGCCGATATTCGCAATGCCGAATCCTTCCGAAAGTGGGTACCCCTGAGCACCTACGAACAACTCTTCCCCTTTATCGACCGGGCATTCAGAGGGGAAGCCGATGTACTATGGCCAGGTAAAATGAACTGGTTTGCCAAATCCTCGGGTACCACCAACGACAAAAGCAAATACATACCCGTAAGCCCTGAGGCACTGGAAGGCTGCCACTTTAAAGCAGGGCAGGACATGCTCACCATGTACCTGCAAAACAAGCCCGAAAGTAAACTCTTTACGGGCAAGGCCCTCTCCATTGGGGGCAGTCACTACCCAAACCCCCACAACCCCAACATCAGGGTGGGAGACGTAAGTGCCGTCATCACCGAAAACTTGCCCGTTTTTTATGAAATGATGCGCACCCCCAGCAAAGAAGTGGCCCTGATGTCGAACTGGGATGAAAAAATTGAAGCCATGGCCAATGAGGTCATGCAGGAAGATGTAACCAGCATAGCGGGCGTACCCACCTGGACCCGCGTACTCATAGACCGCATATTTGACAAGCTGGGCATTACCGACCGCAACCTGCTTCAGGTTTGGCCCAATCTCGAACTCTTCGTACATGGCGGGGTGAGCTTTGAACCCTACCGGCAGCAGTTCCGGCAATTGATCCCCACCGACAACATGACCTACCTCGATTGTTACAATGCTTCTGAAGGGTTTTTTGCCGTGCAAAATGAATTACAGGGCAATGATATGCTCCTTATGCTGGATTACGGCATCTACTTTGAGTTCTTGCCCATGGAGCATTTCGAAGAGGAAAACCCGCCCGTGCTGGGGCTGCATGAAGTGGAAACGGGTGTAAACTACGCCCTGGTGATCAGTACCAATGCGGGCCTGTGGCGCTACCTCATCGGAGATACCATCATGTTTACCTCCACCAGTCCCTACAAGATCCGCGTAACGGGCCGTACCAAGTATTTTATCAATGCTTTTGGCGAGGAGCTCATCATGGACAATGCCGAGCAGGCCCTGCAGGCCGCCTGCCAGGCCACCGGTGCCGTAATCGCCGACTACACGGCTGCCCCCATCTATTTTGGAGAAGACCAGGGCAAGGGCGGACACGAATGGCTGATCGAATTCCGGCAAGCCCCCAATGACCTCGAACGCTTCACACAGGTACTGGACGACACCCTCAAACAACTGAACTCCGACTATGAGGCCAAACGCTCCTTTGACCTGGCGCTGCTGGCGCCCCTCGTCCGGGTTTTACCCCCGGGTACCTTTATGAGCTGGATGCGCAAACGCGGCAAGCTGGGTGGGCAAAACAAGGTGCCCCGCCTGGCCAACCACCGCAGGTATGTGGATGAGATCCTGGCTATGTTAGCCGTAGATTCGGCCTGAGGTTTTTTCTCACAAAGGCGCTGAGACGCAAAGGGGGGGGCGCTTTCTTAAACATTCATCTGCTCCGCCAATTTCACAAAATAGTCAACCGCCTCCGGGTTGCGGATCGCATCCCGGTTGAGGCTTTTTGAGACCTCCATCTTCATGAAGATCTTTTTCACAGGCACCTCCATTTTCTTGCCGCTGAGGGTATAGGGAATGTCCGGCACGGCGTATATCACATCCGGAACGTGGCGGGGAGAACACTGGCTTCGCAATGCCTGCCTGATGCGTGCCTGCAGGGCTTCATCCAGCTGAACGCCCGGCTCCAGCACCACAAACAGCGGCATGAGATCGCCGGCCTCGGGCCGCTCAATGTTGATGATGAGGCTGTCCCTGATACCCGGAAGCTTATCCAGCACGCTGTATATTTCGGCCGTGCCTATGCGGATGCCCTTGCGGTTGAGCGTAGCATCGGACCGCCCCAGAATAATGAGCGACCCATCGGGAAAAAGCTGTATCCAGTCGCCATGGCGCCACTTGCCGGGATATTTGCTAAAATAACTGCTCAGGTAGCGCTCGTTGTGGGGGTCATTCCAAAAATAAATGGGCATGCAGGGCATGGGCTCTTCAATCACCATTTCACCCAAAGAACCCACAATGTGGTTGCCCTCTTCATCATAGGCATAGAGTGCACAGCCCAGGCCCCGGCACTGTATGCGCCCCTTGATAACCGGCAGGTAGGGGTTGCCCCCTACAAAAGCCGTACACACGTCGGTACCGCCGCTCATGGAGCACAACCACAGCTGGGACGAAACGTGCCGGTACACCCATTCGAAAGCCTCAGGCGGCAAGGGTGCCCCAGTGGAGCCTATGCTCCGCAAGGCAGAGAAGTCGTGGTGCTTACCTGGCTCCAACTGCTGCTTCATACAGGCAGTGAGGTAGGGTGCGCTGGTGCCAAAGTGATGGATGGGCAATTCGGCCGCCAGCTGCCACAACACCTCCAGAGAGGGATATGCCGGGCTGCCGTCGTAAAGCACCGGCGTGGCGCCCATGAGCATGCTCGCCATCAAAAAATTCCACATCATCCAGCCGGTGGTGGTAAACCAGAAAAAGTGTTCGCCCGGGTGCACATCGTTGTGGAAGGCGAGGTACTTGAGGTGCTCCAGTAATACCCCTCCATGTGAATGGGTAATGGCTTTGGGCCTGCCTGTGGTGCCGGAAGAATAGAGCACCCATATCGGGTGTTCAAAGGGCACTGCGGCAAAACTCATGCGCTTCTCTTCCAACGGAAAGGCCAGCATGTCCTGCCAGGAGACGGCCTGCTCCAGACTTGCCCCTTCCTGCTGATAGGGAATGAAGAGGGTTTGCTCGATGCTGCCAATTTCCCGGCGGATATGCGCAACTTCTTCCAGGCGGTTAAATGCTTTGCCGTTGTACTGATAGCCGTCAACCGCAATGAACAGGCGCGGGCTGATCTGGGAAAAGCGCTCAATCACAGTTTTTACGCCGAAGTCGGGCGAGCAGCAGGACCATACCGCCCCCAGGGAATTGACGGCCAAAAAACAGATGATGGCTTCGGGTATATTGGGCAGGTAGGCCGCCACGCGGTCGCCCGCCTGAATGCCCTGCCTCAACAAAAACTGGCGCACCGCCAGCACCTGCTGCTCCAGTTCTTCCCAGCTCACCCTTTTGCGGCCCCGTTCATTGCAAAAAATCAGGGCAGGCCGCTCATCCGAGCGGTGCCGGAAGAGGTGCTCGGCATAGTTGAGGGTAGCCCCCTCAAACCAGCGTGCCCCCGGCATCTGATGGTCAGAAAGTACCCGCCGGTAAGGGGCGTGGTGGATCACTTCAAAATATTCCCAAATACTTTCCCAGAACTCCTCAATCTGACTGGTTGACCATTGCCACATCTCCTGATAAGTGGCGAAGCTGAGGCCCTTTTCTTTTGCAAGCCAGCGTTCATACCGCCTGAGGTTGGAGCCATCGACAAAGGCCTGTGAGGGTTGCCAAAGTACAGTGGGTTGATTGGACATAGGGCAGTTTGTGTTGGAGTTTGCAGCACAATGTTAACATTTTATGCTGACAGATGGTAGCCCCTCAGGTATTTGTATAAAATGCCCTTACCTTTTCCAGCCACTGCCGGGGGCTGCCCAATTGGCAAAAATGCCCGGCGCCTGGTATCAAACTTAAGCGTGCGTGGGGACACACCTCCGCCTTGAGTTGATGGGCTATCTCCACGCGGGCAACTGCATCGGCTGTACCCCAGCACACATGCACGGGCACCTCCAAACGGGCCAGAGCAGGCAGCCAGCGGCTGGCTTCAAAACGCCTGCGGTCGTTCAGGTAGCGAATGAGCAGGTAGGTTTTGCGATGCCCATCGGATTGCTGGAGGTTATTCCACATCAGGGCAATATCCAGCTCCGAGAGGTCACTGCTGCCATGAGCCGAGCGCAACTGCTGGCGGAAAAGCCGGTAATTGGACCAGCGGCTCAGCAAAGGCCCAAAAGGGGAAAGCAGCACCCGCTGCGTGATGCGCAGCCTGGCTAAGTCCAGTAGCATGCTTCCATTGGTAAAGGTATAGGAAAGTAACTCTTGATCCAGGCCTGCGGGCAACAAGCCCAGCAGCTGGCGGAAAGCCAGCTCCGTAGCTACACTGTCGCCCATGTCGTGGGCCAGCAGGTGCCCGCCCCGCAGGCCCAGATACATCCAGAGGCTCAGGGCCGCATCGGCTTGCTCAATGAGCGAATAGGAGAAATGGGCCAGGGGTTTGTCGCTCAAGCCAAAGCCGGGCATATCGAACAACACCACCCGCTCAAATACCTCCAACAGGCCCGGAAGCACTTTGTGAAAGGAAAAGGAAGACTCCGGAAAGCCATGCAACGCCAGCAGGGTCTTATTTGCCGGAGCAGCAGGGTTTCCCTGATCGAGGTAAAATATGCGATGGCCAAATGGGGGTAGGTTATATTCCTTGCCTTTTGACTGCCATTCTTCTAGTGGCGGGAGGAGTATTGGTGAATGAAGTTGCATGGTTTTTTTGTGTTTCAGCTCATAGAGGGCAATCCATTTGCCCGTTTTTTTGTTTAACAAACTGCTTATCTTGATTATTATAGCCAAAAAGCATGAAGCTGTTTCGCATCTTTTTCTACTGGGGAAGCCTCTGCCTGCTGCTGGCCTGCCGGCCCGCCACCTCCCAGGCTCCCCATCAACCCAACGTATTGTTTATTCTGGCCGACGACCTGGGCTATTACGACCTCAGTTGTATGGGCAGCCGGTATTACGAAACCCCCAACATTGATAAGATTGCCCAAAGCGGCATGACGTTCACCCATGGCTATGCAGCCTGCCAGGTATGCAGCCCTTCACGGGCGGCCATTATGACCGGTAAAGTGCCTGCCCGCCTGGGCATTACCGACTGGATTGGCGCCAAAACCGGCACCGAATGGCGCAGCCACAAGCGGTATAACATGCTGCTGCCAGCTGCCAATAAGGACCACCTGCCACATGAGGAAACCACCCTGGCAGAAGCCATGAAGGCCAGGGGCTACACCACCTTTTTTGCCGGTAAATGGCACCTGGGCAGCGAAGGTTCCTACCCCGAAGACCACGGCTTTGACATCAACCGGGGCGGATGGGAAAAAGGAAGCCCCATAGGCGGCTACTACGCTCCCTGGACCAACCCCCGCCTCGAAAGTCGCTACGATGGCGAAAGCCTCAGCATGCGCCTGGCCGAAGAAACAGCCAACTTTATACGCACTCATCAGGATCAGCCTTTTTTCGCCTTTCTTTCCTTTTATGCCGTACATGGCCCCATTCAAACCACTCAACAAAAGTGGAAGAAATACCGAGACAAAGCCGAACAAATGGGCATAGCCGAAAAGGGCTTTGCCATGGAGCGCTTTCTACCCATACGCCAGGTGCAGGACAATCCCGTGTATGCAGGACTGGTAGAAACCATGGACGATGCCGTGGGGCTGGTGCTCAGCACCCTCGAAGAGCTGGGGTTGGATGAGCACACCATCGTCATTTTTACTTCCGATAATGGTGGGGTTGCCTCGGGCGACTCCTACTCCACGGCCAACCTGCCCTTGCGGGGCGGCAAGGGCTACCAGTGGGAAGGAGGCATACGCGAGCCCTACTTCATACAGGTGCCCTGGCTGCACCACCAGCAGGCACGCTCGGACGTGCCCGTATCGGGCATGGATTTTTACCCCACCATCCTGGAACTCACCCATACGACGCTCATGCCCCAGCAGCACCTGGACGGCCAAAGCCTGCTGCCGCTGCTCACAGGCAAAAACCTGCCAGAGCGAAGTCTCTTCTGGCACTATCCCCACTACGGCAACCAGGGCGGGGAGCCTTCCTCCATGGTACGCAAGGGCGACTGGAAGTTTATACACTACTGGGAGGATGGCAGGGATGAACTCTACCAATTGAGCAGCGATACAGGAGAGCAGCACAATGTACTGGACCAGCATCCGCAAAAGGCTGCCGAACTCAGAGAACTGCTCAACCACTGGCTGGAAGACACGGGGGCCCTCCTGCCCGAAAAAGACCCCGAATACGATGAAACGCTTGCCAAAGAACGGTATGAACGCATTGTCAATGAGTGGTGGCCGCGTCTGGAAGAGCAACGCCTGGAGTATTTGTCCAAAAATTTCGACCCCGGCAATAACTGGTGGGACAGCGGCCTGGCCGCAGGAGAAGGCCGCTAAGGCCTTCTCCCATTATTTGAGCAATACCATTGGGCGCGTGGCTGAGAAACTGCCCGCCTGCAGGCGGTAAAAGTAGGTCCCGGTGGGCAGTAGCCGTGCATGCTCATCCCGTCCGTCCCAGGATACGACATGCTTGCCGGCTGCCAGGGGCTGATCCAGCAGCCGGCGTACCACCTTGCCTTGTACCGTATGAATATCCAGTACTACCGGGCCTGCGCTTGGCAATTCAAAGGAAATTTGGGTAGAAGTCTTGAACGGATTGGGGTAATTTTGCCCCAGTATGACCTCTTCCCCTTTTGCTTTGGGGTCGGTAGCTGTAAGCGTTTGAACTGCTTCTCTGCTGCGAAATACTTTTCCACTATAACTACCTGCATACAGGTAGCCATCAGGGCCCACAATCATCTTCCCTAAGCGCCGGTCGGTAAGGCCACTGTTATGGGGAGTCCACCCCATGCCCCCATTTTCTGAAACATAAAGCCCCACCTCTGTGGCGGCAAAAATATGCCCGTCGGCCGTACTTAGCAGGGAAGCAACGGAAGTAGAAGGTGCCTGGGTCCCTGTCCAGCTCTGCCCATCCTCCGAAATATAGATCCCTTTGGAAGTACCCGCCAGCAGCTTCTGCCCATCCGCCAGGGCATGAAGGGTGTACACATAGGTGCCGGATGGGAAAGCAGTAGGAACTTCTTCCCAGCTTGTGCCACTATCAGCCGAGCGGAATATACCGTCTCTGGTAAGGGCATACAATTTTCCATCCGCAGTCAATTCCAACTCATACACATAAAGGCCACCCAGCCCCCTGAGAACCCATGAAATGCCTCCGTCATTTGAATAATACACCCCTCCTCTCCGGTTTTGTCCCGCTGCAGCAAACAGGGCTCCTCGGCTTGTATCATAGACAAAATCCCACACATCCTCACCAAAAAAGTCCAGCTCTCTCCAACTGTTGCCTCCATCGGTTGAGCGGAATATATCATACGTACTGGCTGCCAGCATATCGCCATTGGGCAAGATATACATCGCGCGAACAGAGCCGTAGTCAAATCCCACTACCTCTCTGCTCACCCTTTGCCAGTTCTGGCCTCCGTCCTCCGAACGAAACAAGCCCTTGCTGGTACCCACAAAAATAGCGCCCGTAACCGGATGCACAGCCAGGGAACCGATGCCAAAGGTGGTCAGCCCCCTGCTGGACGCTACCCAGTTGTTTCCCTGGTCTGAAGAGAAAAACACCCCATCACTGGTGCAGGCCATCCAATTATCCTTGTCAAGTTTCAGCAGTTCATTGACCGCCAGGTCGAAAAATACAGGCGCTACTGATACCCAGTTCATCCCCTGATCGGTTGAGCGAAACATCCCCTGTGAAGTCCCGGCAAGTATCTTCCCATTGCCTCCTTCAAACAGCGTATATACCCACACATATTGCGGGAGGTTAGCCGCAGTCCAGCTTTCACCCTGGTCCTTGGAATAATAGATCCCCTTGTTGCTGCCGATAAACAGCATGTTGTCGGTTTCCCGGTACAAAAATGAAAATACTTCTGTTCTGCTTGGCAAGCCCTCATTTGCCTGCTCCCAGTTGTCGCCCTCATCGGCAGAAATAAATACCCCCTCTTTGGTACCGGCCAGCAGCATGCCGTTTGGCAAAAATTCTATGGTGAAAACATACTCATCTTCCAAAGAGGTAGGTTGCCAGCTTCGGCCATAATTGGTGGAATAATAGACCCCTCCATCTAGCGCGAAGCCTTCGGCCCCAAACAGCTTGTCCCCGGCGGGGTTCATTTCAAAATCGTAACTACTTAGCATCCTTTCTAGGCAAAAGAAAATTCATTTCCGTTTAAGATGGCTTTGAGTTCTTTGAAAATATGGTAGTTCTGCTTTCTCC
>RFHT01000363.1 GCA_003696835.1 Bacteroidota bacterium | reverse complement strand
CGCCAAAAAGGTCACGTAGTAGTCTTCCAGCTCTCCTTCCTGAATTTCGCCTTTGTCGAAGAGCTGGGTAACCATGTACAGGCCCAGAATGTCGGCCTTGCCTTCTTCCAGGGCCGAAGCCTGCTCTTTGAGGGCCTGGCGTACAGTTCCTTTGCCGTTGATGGTGGTTTTGATACCCAGGCCGTGTGCCACCTCATGAAACATGGTATTGGCAAAGAAGGCTTCGAAGGTAATGTGCTTGCGCTGGTCTTCGGCTATGAGCACATCGGCTATGGGCAGCAGGATGTGGTCAAACTTGGCCCGCATGGCGTTTTTCAGCTGGGAGCGGCGCGTGCCCTTGCTTTTTTGTATTTCTTCGTCATTGGGCAGGTTGACTGCGATGGTTTTGCTGCCTGCATTACAGTCGCCGGCATAATAAACGGCATCATAGGCATTGAGCTCGGCATCGGTGCCGGGTTCTTCGGCCTTGTAGGCCTCGTCCACGGGCAGCCCGCGCTGCAGCTCGGGCAAAAAGGCCACATAGCGCGCCAGGCGCTGGCTCCACTGCTTGTCTTTGACCAGTACATAAGCTTCATGGGCAGCTTTGTATCCATAGAGCTGGTCTTCATAGGTTTCAATGGGCCCTATGATGCAGTCGATGCCGTTGTTTTTCATGTCCAGCCAGGCCATGTCGCTGGCGTCGTACTCGTCGGAAAGCAGGGCTTCAGCCCGCAAGCTGAGGTAGTGCTTGAGGCCGGGATCATCGGCCAGTTCGGCCGCCTGCATGAGCAGGTCGCTGGCCGCCTGCACTTCGGCTGCAAAGGCTTCGTGGTAGGGCACGGTCATAAGGTTTCCCTGCGCATCCCGGCGCAGCAGGGTGTAGAGGTCGTCCTTTGCCGGGTCGTCAAAGGCTTCAAACTCTTCCTTGCTCATATCGGTGGGGTAAAAATTGGCCCCGGCAGGCTTGGGGCCCACCCCCTCGATAAAGGGTTTGTTTCCGTTGAGGCGGTCCCAGGGGCCGTAGTTGATCTGGTAGTAGCGGGCCGTGGGGCCGTCCAGGCTGGCGGGATCCACCTTTACCTCATCGGGTAGGGCTTCTTTCCAGAAGAGGCCATCCATGATCTGGGCAGCTTCTATGAGCAGGGGCAGCATCTGGCGTTCCGACTCGGAAAGCTGGCTCAGGTCGGTGGTAAGCTGCACCGTTTTGTAAATTTCCGGGCGGGGAGGCACCACTTCTACCGGTTCTTCGGTACTACCGGTGGGCGCGTCCTGCTGGCAGGCAGCCAGCAACAGCAGGCAGGCCATGAGGATATGTGGTATCTTGTTCATGATGAAGAGGGTTTGGTATGGGCCAAATTTAGGAGAAAATTTTAAAAAATGAATAGTTGCGGGATGATTAGCTACTGAGTACACCAAGCGCACAAAGGAGGCCCCGAAAGCTAAGTGGGTTAAAGTTTGTTAGGGGGAATAATGTGCGTAAATCATGAAAATCAGTGGTTTCATATCTGGGGAATCTTTGTGGCCTTTCCTTTGTGGCTAAATAACTCCTGCATTCCCTCAGCCCAAAACCGGCAGTCCCAGAATGCGTTTGGCAATGATGTTGAGTTGGATTTCGGAGGTACCGCCTTCAATGGAGTTGCCTTTTGAGCGCAACCAGTGGCGGGCCACGGCAGCCTGGGTGCCGTCGGCCTCTTCCCACAGCAGGCCGTTGAGGCCTTCGAGGGCAATGCGCAGTTCCCAGCGGATTTTATTGAGCTCGGTGCCGTAGTATTTGAGCATGGAGGACTGTGCGCCCAGGCTCTGGCCCAGCTTGATTTCGTCGGTAGTGCGCTCAATGGTGAGCTGAAAGGCGGCGGCGTCCAGCTCCAGCTGGGCGAGCTCCCGGCGCAGTTGGGGGTCGGCCAGCTTGTCCTGCTGGCGGCCGAGGCGATCCAGAGCGATCTGATACAGGGGCTTTTCACGGGGGTTTCGGTCGCCCATTTCTCCTATCATTTCCCGCTCGTGGGTAAGCAGGTACTTGGCAATGGTCCAGCCTTCATTTTCCCTGCCTACGAGCTGAGCTTTGGGTACGCGCACCTGGTCGAAGAAGGTTTCGCAAAAAGGCGACTTGCCACTGATGAGCCTGATGGGGCGTGTACGTACGCCCGGAGAAGCCATATCGATGAGTAAGAAGCTAATGCCCTTGTGTTTGGGGGCCTGGGGGTCGGTGCGCACCAGGCAAAATATCCAGTCGGATTTGTCGGCATAGGAGGTCCATACCTTTTGGCCATTGACCACGTAGTGGTCGCCTTCGGCCCGGGCGCGGGTTTGGAGGCTGGCCAGGTCGGAGCCTGCGTTGGGTTCGCTGTATCCCTGGCACCAGCGTATTTGGCCGCGGGCAATTTCGGGCAAAAAGCGACGTTTTTGCTCCTCCGAACCAAACTTCAGCAAGGCGGGCCCCAGCATCCAGATGCCGAAGCTGGAAAGCGGGGTGCGGCATCCCAGCCGCCTCATTTCCTCCTTCAAAATGTTGTATTCTTCTTTGTTCAGGCCTCCACCCCCGTATTCCTTGGGCCAGTGTGGCACGGTCCAGCCGCGGGCAGCCATGCGCTCAAACCACAGCTTTTGGTCTTCGTTTTTGTACACCGGGTTTCTTCCTCCCCAGAAGAAATCGGACTCGTCCTCTACGGGTTGGCGCATAGAGGGGGGGCAGTTGGCTTCCAGCCAGGCGCGGGTTTCGAGTCGGAAGGTAGTAAGGTCGGGCATTGAGTTTTTTTGTTAAACGATGGCCTTGTGCAATTTTGCCTTTTATTCGCCAAATACAAAATGCTCAGCCAAAAACTCCGGGCCTGCGGCTCACTGCAGTTTGCTTTTGTCTGCCTCTGACTCCAGTACTTTGTGTATATCATTGCCCGCACGGGTAACGGTATATACGTGGGGGAGCGACTCCATAGAGGCCATGAGTTGCTCGAGCTCGTCTTTGTTGTGTACAAATACGTCAAAGCGCCCTTCAAACATTCCGCCATGCGATTCAATGGTAACCTTCCGGATGTTGAGTTTCATGCGCAGCGAAATGATGCGGATGAGGTCGTTGAGCATGCCCTGCTTGTCGAGCCCTACCACCTTGATGGCGGCCAGGAAGGCCACGTCGGGGTGGTCGGCGGCCCACCTGGCCTTGACAATGCGCGAACCGAAGCTGGACATGAGGGAGATGGCCCGCGGGCAAGAAGTGCG
>RFHT01000362.1 GCA_003696835.1 Bacteroidota bacterium | reverse complement strand
GTGGAAATGCCAAAGAGCTGTGCCAGGGTGAGGTAAGGCTTCCATTGGGGAGCCACTTTAAACTTGGCCAGGGTAGTAAAGAGTAGCAACACCAGGCCATAGCCTGCATCGCCCAGGCAGAAGCCAAAAAACAAGAGAAAGAAAGGAGCAAAATAGGGGGTGAGGTCCAGCTCGGTGCTGGCGGGCAGGGAAAAGAGGTTGCCAATGGGCTCAAAGAGGCGCGTAAAGCCATTGTTTTTGAGCAAAACGGGCGGTTTTTCATCCTGTCGTGCTTCCCCTTTTAAATACGCAATTTTGTGCTGGTCGAGAAATTGCTCCAGCTCAGCCTGCCGGTCGGCAGGGCACCAGCCCTCAATGAGCACGGCTTTGTCCGCAGCCAGGGGCTGCGCATGTTCCGTGGCCAGGGCCAACTGCAACTGGTCGCGTTTTTCATCAATCTGACTTTGGAGTTGGTCGAGTTGGTAGGTGGCAACGGCCTCCAATTGCTGGCGGATGCTCGCTTCGCGTTCAGTGAGGGCCTGCAGCTCCTGCCGGGCTGCTTCCAGGGAAATTTTCGGCAGTTCAATTTCCCTTATGGGCAGCTCAATTTCTTCCCCTCGCTCAAAAATCACAAAGTACAGCATGCCCCCGTTTCTATGGATGATCTCCAGGGGGTAGGCCTGCTGCCAGGCCGGTTTAAATTGCTTTTTCGGGCAAATGAAAAAGTGCAGGCGTATTCCCATTTCGCGGATTTTGGCCCAGTCCTCCTCCCGTATGTTGCCCCAGGGTTCCAGCACATCTATTTCTTTTTGGCGGAGCAACTTTTTTTGCTGTACCTCTTCCCACTCTTTTTCCAGTTGCAGTATCTGCTGTATATTGAGGGGAGAAGATGGGGGGGCTGTGGCTTTGGTGGCATCTTTGGGCTTCCAGCGCTGCAGCCGCTTGTACAGCTGCTCTGCGGTCTGTATTTCCTGCATGAGGGCCGCAGAGGTCTCGCCAACACTGCCGCTGCTGGAGGAAACATCTACCACCCCCAGCTCCATGAGCTGATCCAGAAAAGTCTGTACTTCCTGGTGGTACACCAGGAAGCTGTATTTGTGCATGGGAACGATCATGATGCTTCCTGCATTTCTTTGCGTCTTTTCAATATTTTCTGGGCAGCTTTACCCAGGTTTTCTTCGTCTTCCAAAAACCGCTTGATCTTTCGTATGGCTTCTTCATAAGCGGGAATTTGAACTTTTTCGTACAAATTCACCTTCTGCGTGGTTTTTTTTCGGGCGTATTCGAGCATGCTTACCGTTCGCTCTGCCACTTCTTTTTCTATGAGCATACGCGTAAGTGCTTTGAGAATTTCTATGCCATCGGGAAACCAGGAGGAGCGCTGAAAGAGGCTGAAGGGCCTTACTTCAAATTCCAGCTCTTTGAGCACGGGGGTTTTTACCCCGGCAATGTTTTTGACGGCATAACGGACCTGGCGTAGCTGCAGGAGGTCGTCCTCAAATTCCCCCCACAGGCGCATCATGCCGCCGATTTCCTCCAGTTTTGCCTGGTAATCAGCTTCAATCCTGGCTGCTTTTTCCTTGGCTTTTTTTACCTCCATGCGCAGAGCCGACTCCTTGTTTTTGAGGGTCGGCAGGGCCGTTTCCCGAATTTTGAGCTGTTGCCGCAATTCCTGAAGGGCTACCTTGTTGTATTTGTATTCGATGGTCACGATACAGCAGGGCTTTTTTCTTTCCAGTATTTGTTCACCAGTTCGCGTTTGATGGCCACTTCATCCTGGCTAAAGTAACGGCCAAAAAGCTTCCAGGTGGTATCCAGCATCTGGTTGATGGGCACGTTTACATCAATGGCCAGCAGGTAGTTGGCGTATTCTTTGGCAAAGTCCATGCACCGCTGGTCGTATTCGGTGAGGTCAAAGCCGTTTTGCATTTTGGTTTTGGCATTGGCCGCATCTGCGTAGAGGCGCACAGCAGCATTCATCACCTGGGGGTGGTCCTCACGGGTTTTTTTGCCAATGACGAGCTGCTTCAGGCGCGAAAGGCTCCTGAAGGGGTCCACAATGGTCTTGCTGATTTCGGTATCCCTGCGCAAGAAGAGCTGCCCTTCGGTGATGTAGCCGGTGTTGTCGGGGATGGCATGGGTGATGTCTCCCCCGGAAAGGGTGGTAACCGCTATAATGGTGATGGAGCCGCCCGCAGGAAACTGTGCCGCTTTTTCGTATATCCTGGCCAGGTCGCTGTAGAGAGAGGCTGGCATGTTGTCTTTGGACGATATTTGGTCCATGTTGTTCGATACAATGCTGAGGGCATCGCAGTAGAGGGTAAGGTCGGTGAGCAGCACCAGCACCTTTTCGTTTTTGTCCACGGCAAAATACTCCGCTGCAGCCAGGGCCATGTCGGGCACCAGCAGCCGTTCAATGGAGGGGTCCTCGGTGGTATTGATAAAGCTGACGATGCGGTCCAGGGCACCGGCATTTTCAAATATTTTTTTGAAAAAGAGGTAGTCGTCGTGGGCCAGGCCAATACCTCCCAGTATGATGCGGTCGGCATCGGCGCGCAGGGCCACATCGGCCATTACCTGGTTGAAGGGTTGGTCGGGATCGGCAAAGAAGGGGATCTTCTGTCCCGTTACCAGGGTATTGTTCAGGTCTATGCCTGCAATGCCCGTGGGAATTACCTCGTTGGGCTGCAGGCGTTTGGTAGGGTTGATGGAGGGCCCGCCCGTTTCGCGCAATTCGCCCTCCACCTCGGGCCCGCCGTCTATGGGCTTGCCGTAGGCGTTGAAAAAACGCCCGGCCAGTTCTTCGCCTACCTTCAGGGTAGGGGCATGCCCCATAAAAATCACTTCCGCATTAGTAGGAATCCCCTCTGTACCGGAGAATACCTGAAGGGTAACTTCTTCGCCAATAATTTTGACCACCTGGGCCAGTCTGCCATGTACCAGGGCCATTTCTTCATTGGAAGCCGTGCTGGCGTGCAGGGAGCAGGTGGCCTTGGTGATGCGCTTAATCTGAGAATATATGGGTTTTAATGCTTGTTGCATGGTGTATATGTTTCAAATGGTGCTACAGAAGGCTTGCCTCAGGCAATTCTCCGTTCATTGAGCATGCTTTCCAGTTCTTTTTCATAGGCCTGAAACTGCTCCGACTGAAATTCAGCGTAATTCATCTGGCGCAGCAGGTTGATCACGCGTTTGAAGAAGGTGCCTACTTCCTCAAAGTTCTGGTACTCAAAGCGCATGCGGTAAATGTCCAGCACCCGTTTGAGCATGTATTCGAGCCGGTCCAGTTTGGTCAGGGCATCGATTTTGTCAAAAGCATCCTGCTGCAGAATGATGAAGTCGATTACTTCGGACTTCCAGTAAATATCGTGGTACTCTATAGGCACGCCATCATCGCCCAGAATGCTGATCTGGTCGTTGAGTTCTTTGCCACGCAGCAAGATGTCCTTGGCCTGAATGACCTGCTCCACCCAGGTGGGAGATATTTTTTCGGCCAGGTACTCCTGCATTTCGGGGTACTCCAGGTATTTGGAGTAGCTGCTCACGGGGTCTATGGAGGGGTATCGCTTTTGGTCGGCCCTTCTTTGAGAGAGGGAATAAAAGCAGCGGGCCGATTTTTTGGTGGCCTCGGTAACGGGTTCTTTGAGGTTGCCGCCGGCTGGCGATACAGTACCGAGGAAGGTGATGGAGCCGGTTTCACCATTGTTGAGGTACACATAGCCCGCCCGTGCGTAGAAGTTGGCAATGACGGCGGTCAGGTCCATGGGGAAAGCGTCGGGGCCGGGCAGCTCTTCGAGGCGGTTGGACATTTCGCGCAGGGCCTGTGCCCAGCGCGAGGTGGAGTCGGCCAGTAGCAGTACCCGCAGGCCCATGGTACGGTAGTATTCGGCCAGGGTCATGGCCGTATATACCGAGGCTTCACGTGCAGCCACGGGCATGTTGGAGGTATTGGCAATGATGATGGTGCGGTCCATGAGCTTGCCACCAGTGCGGGGGTCTTCGAGCTCGGGAAATTCATAAAAAATTTCCACCACCTCATTGGCGCGCTCTCCGCAGGCAGCAAAAATGATGATGTCGGCTTCGGCCTGTTTGGAGATGGCATGCTGCAGCACCGTTTTGCCCGAGCCAAAAGGCCCGGGGATGAAGCCAGTCCCGCCTTCAACTATGGGGTTGAGGCAATCGATGGTGCGCACACCGGTTTCCAGCATCTTATAGGGCCGGATTTTTTCTGAATAGGCCTTCAGGGCCACTTTCACCGGCCAGCGCTGGACCATGTTCACCTCCAGTTGGTGGTCCTTGCCGTTGGCGAGGGTGGCCACGGTATCGCGTATGCCGTAGGTACCAGCTTCGGCCAGGCTTTTGAGCTGGTATTCCCCTTCCAGGTCAAAGGGCGCCATGATTTTGATGGCCATGCCATTTTCCGTCACTTCTCCCAGCCAGTCGCCTGCCCGTACAGATTGGCCCACGGTGGCCAGGGGCCGGAAATCCCAGCGGGAGTTGTCGTCCAGGGCCGGGGTATATTGGCCTCGCTGCAAAAAGAGGCTGTCCATGGTTTCCAGGTCGTTTTGCAGGCCATCGTATATGCGCGAAAGCATACCGGGCCCCACTTCTACTTCCAGCATGCGGCCGGTAAAATTTACCGGCATACCCACCCGCAGGCCGCGGGTGCTTTCAAAACACTGGATGAAGATGTTTTTTCCCTGAATTTTGATGACCTCGGCCATCAGTTGCTCCTCTCCTGCTACGATGTAACAGATTTCATTTTGAGCTACGTGCCCCTTTGCTTCAGCTATAATGAGGTTGGCAATAATGCCGCGTATGGTTCCCTGGGTCATAAAACATTGTTGTTGAAGGTTAGGTAAAAACTTCTGGTAAAGGATGCTGCGCCCTGATGCCGTTCAGCAGGTCATGAAGTTTGGCTTTGCCCGCTTTCTCGGGAAGTTCTATGCGCCTTTTGATCAGGCGCAGCTTGGCTGCATAAGCCAGTATGACTTCAATGGAAAAGTAATAGGGTTCGAGCAGTTCGTCCAGCTTGGCCCAGCGCAGTTGTTCGAAGAAAAATTCTCTGGCATACAAGCTCTCCTCCTCAAAATAGCTCACCACTTTCAGGGCGTAAGGCAGTATGCCCCCCAGGCCGAAATCCCGCTCCTTAGAGTTTTTACGGATGATTTCGGCTATTTCGTAGCTACCCATTACCTGCTGATCCAGGTTCATACCAAACTTTCGGCAATTGAGGGCCACGAGCAGGTTTCGGAGGTTGTTGTTGAAGGTAAGCCAATCCCGCAAAAAGGGGTTGGGAATTTGGCATTCGGCGTCCACAAAGCGGTGAAACAGCTTCAGCTCCAGTTCTGTTTCACTCATGTTGCCGGCTTTATCTCCCACCTCCTCAAGAAATTCCCGCATGTAGGCAGGCAGGTTTTCGGGGCTGCTCAGGCCCAGCTCCAGCTCTTCCCGGCTGAAGTTGCCGGCCGGGTCAAAGTCCTCTTTGCCTTTCATCACCCGGATGAGGTTAAAATTGTCGATAGAAGCAAAACCCGAAGTGAACAGCTGGTAATCGGCAGGCTGCAGTTGTTCCTGCATCTGTTGGCGGAAGTCATGCAGGGAAAAGGGGAGCTCGTTGGCCGTAATGGCCAGATCCGGGAGACCCGCAATAAGGTAGTAGTAATGTCGTTTCATTTATTCCTCCTCTCCAAATAAGCGTTGATAGGTGCGTGGACGCAAATAAGCTTTGAAATAGTTTTCAAAGTCTTCGGAGGTGAAACTAATTTTGTAGCTGCCGTCCTGGGGGCCGATGACGAAGCCATCTTTCATTTTACCCTGAAACTGTATCTGTACGCCTTTTTGCAGCAGCTCGTTTTCTTTGGCAGCAAAATATTTTTCCAATTCCTGGTATTTACCCTCAGGTAGCAGTACCCTGAGGTCGTCGCTTTGTTTGTCATTTTCCAGCCAGGCGAAAATGAGCTTTTCGATGATTTCCTGAATAAACTTCTGGTCGTCAAAGGCTTTTTCCAGGGGAGCAGCAGCTACCCTGGCCACAATGAGGTCCACAATTTTTTGCTTGAGGGCGCTGATGGCCTGCCGGGCGCTCAGCTTGAGTTCGGCCTCATTTTGCTGGCGGATTTCCCGTACCTTTTGCTCGGCTTTTTCTATGATTTGCTGGGCCTGCTCTTCAGCCCTGGCAATGATCTGCCGGGCTTCTTCTTTTACTTCCTGCAGGATGTGTTCTCCTTCTTTTCTGGCTTTTTCTACTCCTTCCTCGTATATTTTTTGAGTTAATTCCTGTAGGTTGTTGCCTGTCATGTTAGTGGGGTTTCATTGGGTATGTGGACAAAGATTCGGTTTTCAGCGGATAAAGATTAGCAGAATTTTTGGAATTTCCTCTTTCCTTGCGCTTTTTTTGAAGTCTTACTGTCAGATTTTCCTCAGGCCTTCACTATCCGGAGGGTTTTCACCTTGTTTCCGGCCTGTACACGCAGGTAATAGGTGCCCGCAGGCAGGTGGTTGCCAGAGAGGGGCAGGCGGTGAAGGCCGGTGGAGTAGGGGCGTGTGGGAAATTGATGCAGCCTTTTGCCCATTACATCATACAGCTCTGCCCTTATTTGCTGAGCTTCAAAGTTGTACACCTCCAGGGTAAGCTGGGCAGAAAAAGGATTGGGGTAGGCTTTGGCTTGCAGCTCTCCCTGGCCGGGGGCATAGCCTTCACAATTGCCTGCAAGGGGGATGTGCTGAAAGTCGGGGGTAAGCAGGGCGTGGATTTTTTCTTCCTCTACCTCAAACCAGTCGCGCAGCACAGAGCCATACACCCATTTGAAATCGTACTGCATGGCCACCCCTTCTTCGCTGGACACACTGGCTGCGATCTGGGGGTTGTGCCCGATAATGCCGGGATTGACACAGCCCCCAAACACCATCATGGGAGCCGCTGTGCCGTGGTCGGTACCCAGGCCGGCATTGGATTTGATTTTGCGGCCAAACTCGGAGAAGGTCATCCCCAGCACGCGCTTTTCCAGCTCAAGGGCAGCCAGGTCGTTCTGGAAAGCCAGAACGGCATCGGAGAGGGTTTTGAGCAGGCTGGCGTGCTTGCCGGTGGTGGCTCCCCCCTCTTCCACCTGATTGGCGTGGGTGTCAAATCCACCCAGCTTGAGCACATACACCTTGGTTTGCAGCCCGCCCGAAATCAGTTTGGCTACGGTTTTGAGTTGTTGGGCCAGGGTGGTATCGGGATAAACCACCCGGGAAGCGCCCACAGAAGCAGCGGTGGCCACCCGCGTGGCATAAGCATTGGTTTTCTTGAATGTTTCAATCAAAAACCCCAATTCCCTGCCATAATGATCATCTGGCAAAGCCGGAGCAACACCCGTTTGCAACCCGCCCAGGTCATCAGTGTCAATGATGGCCATGCTGAAATTGGAGTGCAAGCCCTGGCAGGTGGCCGAAATAGAGCGCCCCATCGTAATGGCAAAGGGGTCGGTGAATTCAGCATTGGGGTAATTGTCGGGATAAGCCGGATACTCCTCGTCCAGGTAACGGCCCAGCCAGCCGGTAGAAGCGTATTCATCGGCATTTACCCCCGTATTCCAGATATCGGCCGAGCGAAAGTGCGAGCGGTTCTGGTTGGGGTAGGCCACGCCCTGTACCAGACACAGCTTGCCCTGCTCATACAGCTGCCGTATGCCATGCAGGGCAGGGTGCAGGCCAATGGTATCTGTCATGGGCAGGAGTTTGTTTTGCGCAACCATCAGCTTGGGCCGTGCACGCATGAGGTTGTCGTAGCTGTCCAGTGGCACGAAGGTGTTCAGGCCATCATTTCCCCCATTTAAATCTATGAGTACCAGCACCTTGTCGCTTTCTCCATTTACCAGCTGGCGCAGCAGGCCGGAGGGAAAGGCCGCAGCTTCAAAGCCCCCCCGAAAGGCCGGCAGGGAAAATACAGAGGCGCGTTTGAGAAAATTTCTTCTGTTCATGGTGTTGTATATTGGACAAACATAAACATACAGTTGAAAGCACCTAGCAAAGCTGAAACTCCGGCGCTCCAAACATGGCATTGAACATTTGCCAGAGCTTGTTTTCCACAGCGCGGCGCTTTTCGGTATTGCCCGGGTCATTCAGGTAAGCACCGTATTCGGCCGTCCATTCAAAATTGGGCAAGCCGGGGATGAGACTTTCCTTGAAAAAGTCCTTTTGCTCCTGGCTCATGGGGCGGGGAAAAAGCAGCAGGCATATTTCATCTATCATGTTGTTTACATCCAGGGGGTCCTGCAGGCTGCCCACAAAGCGCAGCAGGTCCAGGCCCAGGTGGCCCTTGTCCACGTAGTCGATGAGGCCATTGATTTTTTGCAGCAGCTTTTTGCGCAGGGTGAGGCTGGCCGAGTTGACCCAGTCGCGGTAAAAAATGGGTTCCTGGTAATAGGCCCTCCAGCCAGCTACGCTGGGAATTTTGAAAAAGGCCATTTCCAGTTTGTTCATTTCCCAGTACCAGCGGCTCCACATATCGTACTCCTTGAGCAGGTCGGCAGGTGGGGCCACTTCCAGGCTGTTATAGACCGAAAAGAAAAAATCAAAAGTGTTTTTGATCATGGCTCCCTGCAGGGAATGGTCGTAAAAATGCTGGCTTTTCAGCAGGGCCTCCATAACCGGTTTGAGGTGATAGTCGTGCTGCCTGAGTATGCGGGCCATAGGGGCGATCACCTGCTGCTCCACTTCGGGGGTGATATCGTAGTGCACAAACCAGATATACAACCTGCGGCAAATATGGCGAGACACCTCCTCCTGCTCAAAGATGAGGTCGATTACCCGTGCGTACTCCTGCTCCCCAGCGTTTTCTATCACCTGATTGTTGAAGCGGTGTGAGAGTTGTTTGCTGCCGGTGTCGTGGCGGCTGTTGGAAAAGCGGGCCTGCAGCTTGTCGCCGTTCCAGGCTACCCAGCCGGTGAGGGCACGGGCAATGGCTGCCACGTCCTGCTCGGTGTAGTGGGTGTAATCGCCTTCGGCCACCAGGGGCCCCTTGCCTATGGTAAAAAGTTCGAGCAATTCGCGGGCGTAGTTTTCGTTGGGCTCATCCTTCACATTTTGGGTGCCATTGAGGTAAATCAGCATGCTCTGGTCGATGGTCATGCGTTTGCTGAGTTCGCGAAAATTGCCCAGGGCAAACTCCCTGATCAGGCTGAGGTAGGCCCAGTTCATATTGGGTGTGCCGGCTTCGGCCACCACAAAGTGGTTGTGCCAGAAGAGGGTCATCTTTTCCAGTATGCTGTGCTGCTCCCGGCTCATGCGCATAAACCACCAGGCCCAGAGCGACTTGTCCCGGTGGAAATAAATACCGGAAATGTTTTTGGTAATGGGTTTGTCCACCCAGCTTTCTCCGATTTTGGCCAGGGGGTCGTCTTCGAAGTCAAAGTAAACCGGCGGGTCGGCAGGCGGTGGCAGGGTGAGCAGGGCATCCACCGTGGCTTCCATGCCGTCGGCCACAGCTTGTAGGATGCGGGCACGTCTGGGGCCGTATATACACCTGCGCAGCAAATGGGCAGCCTGGGCGTACTCCCAGGGGCCCGTATAGGGGCTTAGCATAGTAGTACTTAAAAGGAGGTTGAGTATGTCAAAAGTCGTTGGTCAAAATACAAAATTTTTGCATACTTGGGCAATCCCTTTACTTGTTGTATGTTTAAGCAAACAATTGTACACTAGATGAAAACAAAGAAAAAATACAGTAGGGTACATTACCGCAGCTACCTGGGACTGGACCAACTGCTCAATGCCCAGCATCCGCGCAGTGAGGAACTCGATGGCAACATGGCACATGAGGAAATGCTCTTCATCATTGTGCACCAGAGCTACGAACTGTGGTTCAAGCAAATCATACACGAGCTGAGTTCGGTGCTGGAGATGTTTGACCGCGACGATGTGGATGAGCAAAGTATAGGCGTTGCCGTGAGCCGCCTCAACCGCGTCATTCAGATTTTCAAGCTGCTCATTGAGCACATTCCCATCATGGAGAGCATGACGCCCCTGGACTTTCTCGATTTTCGCAATTATCTCTTTCCCGCATCGGGCTTTCAGAGTTTTCAGTTCCGGAAAATTGAGAACTTGCTGGGCTTGCCCGAAAATGAGCGCATGACCTATTCGGGCCATCATTATGCCGCTTTTTTCAGCGAGGAAGAGCGGGAAGAATTGCACGCCATTGCCACGGGCAGCAATTTGTTCAGCGCAGTAGAAAGCTGGCTGGAGCGTACGCCCTTTCTGCAGTTTGGCGATTTCGAGTTTTTGCCCCAATACCGCAAAGCTGTAGAGCGCATGATTGCCAGGGAAGCCAATGCCATCAAAAACTCCGACTACCTTGATGAAGATGAAAAGGAAATGCGCCTGCGCATGCTGGGCACCACCGATACCTTTTTTGAATCCATACTGGACCCCGATGTACATGCCCGCCTGGTGCAGGAAGGCAAGCAGCGCCTGAGCTACAAAGCCACCCTGGCCGCCCTCATGATCAGCCTGTATAACGAGGAGCCCCTTTTGCAGCTGCCCTACCGCTTTTTGCTCCGGCTCATGGATATAGACGAACTGCTGACGACCTGGCGCTACCGCCATGCCCAGATGGTGATGCGCATGCTGGGCAGAAAGACGGGAACCGGAGGCTCCTCCGGCCATCGTTACCTGCTGGCTACGGCCATGAAGCACCACATCTTTACCGATTTGCACAACATATCTACCCTCTTGATTCCCCGCTCCGAGCTTCCGGAGCTCCCTCCGGCGGTAAAAAAACAACTGGGTTTTGCCTATGCTAAGCCTGAAGATTGGTAACCCTTTGGAGAGAAGTGCCATGAAGAAAATCGATAATTACCTCAATGGGCAACTGCTGCCCCCTGCTTCGGGCAGCTACTTGCCGGTGTACGACCCCAGCTGCGGGCAAGTGTATGCCGAAGTAGCGGACTCGAATGAAGGCGATGTGGACCGGGCCGTGGAGGCGGCCAGGGCCGCCTTTCCTGCCTGGGCATCCACTTCCCTGGATGCCCGCGCCGCCCTGCTGCTGCGCATCAGCGAGCTGATCGACCGCCAGGCCGATGGCCTGGCGCGGGCCGAGTCCAAAGACAACGGCAAGCCCCTGTGGCTTGCCCGGGAAGTGGACATTCCCCGCGCTTCGGCCAACTTCCGCTTTTTTGCCCATGCCCTCACCCAATTTGCCGCCGAAGCACACCAGCATACGGGTTTCCACGCCATCAACTACACCCTGCGCGACCCCCTGGGCGTGGTGGGCTGTATTTCTCCCTGGAATTTGCCCCTCTACCTATTTAGCTGGAAAATCGCCCCGGCGCTGGCTGCAGGCAATACCGTGGTGGCCAAACCCTCAGAAGTGACGCCCATGACGGCCTTTCTGCTGGCCGGAATTTGCCGGGAAGCCGGACTGCCGCCAGGGGTGCTAAACATTGTGCAGGGCACCGGCCCGGCAGTGGGTGCTGCCATCAGCCGTCACCCGGCCATTAAGGCCATCTCCTTCACCGGTAGCACCCGGATAGGAGCCGAAATTGCCCGCACTGCAGCCCCCATGTTCAAAAAACTCTCCCTGGAAATGGGAGGCAAAAACCCCAACATCATTTTTGCCGACTGCAACTATGAAAAAATGCTGGATACCACCCTGCGTTCCTCTTTCGCCAATCAGGGGCAAATATGCCTGTGCGGTTCGCGCATATTTGTAGAGCGGCCCCTGTACGAGCAATTCCGCCAGGACTTCGTGGCTCGCACCAAAGCCCTGAAAGTGGGGCCACCCATGCAGGAGGATACCCAGGTGGGAGCGGTGGTCTCCAAAGCCCATTTTCAAAAAGTTTTGTCCTATATTGAGCTGGCCAAAGCGGAAGGCGGCCACTTGCTGTGCGGCGGCAACAGCCTCCAACCAGCAGGTTTCGAAAAAGGTTGGTATATTCAACCCACCATTGTAGAGGGGCTGTCGCCCACCAGCAGGTGCAACCAGGAAGAAATTTTTGGGCCCGTGGTGAGCATCATGCCTTTTGATACAGAAGCCGAGGTGCTGGAATATGCCAATGGCGTCAACTACGGCCTTTCGGCCACTTTGTGGACGGAGAACCTCAGCCGGGCCCACCGCATGGCCAAAGCCATAGAGGCCGGCATCGTATGGATCAACACCTGGCTGCTGCGCGATCTGCGCACCCCATTTGGCGGGGTCAAGCACTCTGGTGTGGGCCGCGAAGGCGGTTTCGAAGCCCTACGCTTTTTTACCGAACCCAAAAATGTGTGCATACAGTATGAAAACTGAAAATGGGCGCACGGGTAGAGGTTGAACCTTACTACCAGCCAGCCCAAAATGCCTGTAAAACCCCCAAATCATTATCCTTATGTCCAAGTTATTGCCAAAATTTAACTTCAAGGAATGGATTGACGAACATCGCCACCTGCTCAAACCTCCCGTAGGCAATAAATGCGTATGGGAAGGAGGTGAGTACATCGTCATGGTCGTGGGCGGGCCCAACGCCCGCAAAGATTACCACCTGAATCAGACCCCGGAGTTTTTCTACCAGGTAGAAGGCGATATTGTGCTGAAAGTCATTGACGAAGGCGTGCCTAAGGACATCCACATTCGCGAAGGAGAAATATTTTTATTGCCTTCGAATGTGCCCCATTCTCCCCAGCGGGGCCCCAACACCATTGGCCTGGTGATTGAACAGCAACGACCTGAAGGGGTGGAGGATGGTCTGGCCTGGTTTTGCGAAAACTGCCACCACGAGCTCTACCGCGAGCCCTTTATGCTCAAAAACATCGAAAAGGATTTGCCGGTGATTTTTGAACACTTTTATTCCAACCTGGAGCTGCGCACCTGTAAGCAATGCGGCACCGTGATGGAACCACCCTCCGCGGTAAAACAAGGCGAAGACGCTGCTAAATAATTCTTGCTGGAGCTAATGGAAGGTAAAACATCTGGTGCCCTGGTTTCTGCCCCGGGGCAGGACCGCTCATTTTTTCAACCCCAACATACAACAGCATGACTTCACGTAGAGATTTTCTCAAAACATCCGCCCTGGCTTCCGCAGGCTTAGGACTTGGCTTGCATGCGCAGGCTCAGGGCCTGCAGGGAAAAGAGCCCCTGTTCAAAATTTCACTGGCGGAGTGGTCGCTGAACCGCTCGCTCTTTGCCGGGAAAATCGACCACCTGGACTTCGCTCCCTTAGCGCGCCAGCATGGCATTGAGGCCGTAGAATACGTCAACCAGTTTTTTATGGACAAAGCCAAAGACAAAACCTACCTCAGGGAAATGAAAGCCCGGGCCGATGGTGAAGGGGTACGCTCTGTGCTCATCATGTGCGACCGCGAGGGCATGCTGGGAGCGAGTGCGGAAAAAGAACGCATTCAAACTGTGGAAAACCACAAAAAATGGGTAGAAGCCGCCAAATTTCTCGGCTGCCACTGCATACGCATCAACGGCTACAGCAGTGTGCCCTGGAGCGAATCCAGGGCCGACTTTGAGGAGTCCCAAAAACTGGTGGCAGACGGACTGAGACGGATGTGTGAATTTGCCGACAAATATGGACTGGATGTGATCATTGAAAACCACGGGGGGTATTCGAGTCATGCCGGCTGGCTGGCGGGCGTGGTACTGTTGTCTGGCCACCAGCGGGCAGGTACCCTGCCCGACTTTGGCAATTTTCGCATGGGCAAAGACAAAAACGGCAAGCCGGTTTCCTATGACTCCTACCGGGGCGTAAAGGAACTCATGCCCTATGCCAGAGGGGTGAGCGTCAAGCCCACCGTCTGGAATGCCAAAGGGAAGCAATCTCCTCTGAATTATGAAAAAATGATGAAACTTGTGGTAGATGCCGGCTATCACGGCTACTGCGGCATTGAGCATGGCGAAGCCGGCCGCGAGTGGGAAAGCATAGAGGAAGTGCGCGACCGCCTCATCGCAGCCCGGAAGGCACTGGGCAAAGATGATGAATAAACGGAAGGGACCTGCCCGGTGTAAACCAGCCAGTCTCTGCCCATAAAAACCCCATGCCGCCTGGAAGTCTCCGGGCGGCATGGTTGTAGGTGGGGCCAGGTCTTATTTGACCACCAGCCTGCGGGCTGTAGTCCAGTCTTTTCCGCTCAACTGGAGCAGGTACATACCGCTGCTGAGGCCAGTGGTGGGAACAGACAGTACATGGGGCTGTGCTTCTAGTCGGCGCACTTTTTTATACAGCACCCTTCCCTGCATATCCAGCAATTGAATTTGTAGTTGCTGGCTGGCAGCCAGGTGGATTTCTAGCTGCAGTTCCTGCCCGGCTTGCAGGGGGTTGGGGTAGAAGCGCATGTTTTGCAGGGCGTGTGCGGGATCCTTGGCCGTGATCTCCCCCTTGAAATAGCGTTCGGCAAACTCAAAAGCTTCAGGGCCTATTTTCATGCCAATCAAACGCCCGGGCATGTCGTCTGCCGGTGGGTGAATGCCTCCCCATATACGCGAAAGGCTGCATTGGTCGGAGGCATCCCGGTAGGTGGCCCATTGCAGCACCACATCCGTACTGGGCCCTTCCTCAAAGACCAGAAATTCGTTTTTATTTGCGTGAAACTCTCCCATGCCGCCCGGGAAAAAGGCGTCGCCGGTGAGCAGGGTCATCACCTCGGCTGCGGCACGGGAATAAGTGGAGTGCCCCGATACATACCCGGCAAAGTTGGGCGTGACGAAACTCGGCCGCTGGTAGGGCCACCAGTTTTCGGCCAGTATCCAGCCCACCCCGGCTTGGTCAACTTCGGGATTTTCGATGTAGTCGTGTCCCCGCCAGGCATACAGCTTGATTTTGTGCAGGTGCTGGTTGCTGTCGCCGGCCAGGGTGTCGCCCTCCATCACCAGCTCAATGTAGCCGGGAATGAGGGGCAGGCCGTCCGGACTGTAATTGGGCAGGTTGGGATCGGAGCTCTGGCCCTGGTCTCCCATCCAGCGTATGGCTGAAATGGGGCGTATGTAATCATACCAGCCTTTGATGCCCCAGGCTGCAACGGCGGCATCGTGCATGGCACCGCCCATCACCAGGTAAGCCTTTACGTCCCATTCCAGGTCATCCAGTACGGGGCCCTCTCCTTTGAAGCGTCTTTCAAACAGGGGGTGGTCGTGTACGTAATTCAGGATGGTAAACCAGTGCCCCGGCGGGGTTTCAGAGTCCGGCCCGTCGGCCCAAAACTCAGCCAGTATCCTGGCATAGTCGGCACGAGGTACAATCTGCGGCTCGTAGGGTTGGCCCGTGTAGGGGTTGATCTCCCAGCCCTGCCCGGGGTCTCCCCCATTTTCCAGGTCGTAAAAGTCGTGCATTTCGGCAAAACTCTGGGGGTAGTGCTGCACATTGCCGATAGATGCAGGCGAAACATCCCACATCACGCTGTCGCGGGGGTCCAGCTGAGAGGACCAGACCGATACCAGGGAAAAATTCCATTTGTACTCATCGGACTGGCCTCCACCCGTGCCTACCTCCAGTTGGGGAGGAGTACCTGGATCGTGGTACACCCAGTAGGTATAGCCGTCGCGCTCGTAAGTGGTCAGTTCCGACTCCTTGAGCGAGAAAGGCGTAACCTCTCCCCATTCCGGACTGAGGAAGGGAGGGGTATTAAAGGGAATGGGATTGCCGCTCTGATCGATGAAGATATCCAGGGTAAGGGGCTGCCAGCGGTTGGGGTCTGTCAGCTCAGGATTGCCGGGATGGCGGGTAACCAGGGGAGAATTGACCGGCCGGTAATGCCGGTTGCGGTAATCCCGTATTTCATTGGAGCCGTCCTGCATGCCAAATTTTATGAGCTCATTGGCCAGGTAATTGCCCAGGGCGGCAGGAGAATTGGTGGTATAATCCAGGGTTTCAATGCCAATGTCATAACCCAGTTCATACATCAGGCTATCGATCATATCCAAAATGAGCAGGGCACCGGGAGAGTACTGAAAGCGATGGTACATGAGGCGGTAGGCCGCATAGCTCATGGCTTCTTCCTGTGCCGCCTTTACGTCGCCTTCGGCTCTTACCCCGGTAAAGGGGCAGGTGTAGCCGTCCACCGTGCGGCCCAGAAAGTAGGTGTCGGCGGTTTCATCATAAGCGGCCCAGGCGTCGTACAGGGCCACGGAGGTGTGAAAGAGGTTGCGTGCATGCACCGTGGGTCGGGCAAAATCGTTGCGGATGGCTTCGAGCAGCACCTCATTCCATTTGCGCGCCACGGAGTGCTCCTGGGTGTATGCCGGGGGAATGAGCAGGCAGGTAAACAAGAGGGTTAGCAGAAGGTTTCGCATTAGGAATAGATTAGGTATGAAAAAAAATAGGATACAGGTTTATGACGAATCTTAGGGTAAAGATAAGGGGACTAAGCTTTATTTCAAATGACTTCAGCCATTGCATTTGCTGCTTTCGTGCCTTATCTTGCATAATTGCCACATCACCCACCTCCAAACTTGCAAATTCATGAATAATCAATCCCAAAACTCCAAACACAGCCTTTCGCGCCGGAACTTTCTGGCCCTCACTTCCTCGGCCACCGTCGGCCTGGGTAGCCTGCCCCTGATTTCAGTAGGAGAAACCGCAACTACCAGCGGTTCCCCAACAGAACCCATACCAGCCATTGTGCCGGAGTGGCGCAACAAACAGAGCGGCATGGCTTACCGCATGCTGGGCCGCACCGGCATGATGGTCTCTGAAGTGGTGTGTGGAGGCGACCCCGTGGGGCAGGGACATATACGCCCGGTGGAAATGGCCCTGGAAAGAGGCCTCAATTACCTCGACATGGCGCCGGCCTACGGCCGGGGCGAGTGTGAACGCAACTATGGCAAAATTATCGACAGCCCTTCCAAACGGGCAAAAGTATTCATGACCACCAAGGTCAGTGGCTTTTCTGCAGTAAGAGACCAGCTCTACAAAGAGATATTTGATGGGCTGCCTTCGGAAAAACAACAGGCCATACGGCAGCGCGCAGCCGAAATGCGGGCCCAAAGGGGGGTGGATAAGCCCGGCTATTACTTTACCTACTGGCCGGGACAGGATAAATCCATGGACCCCGCCTACCTCTCCAATGCCATGATGAAGGACTATGCCCATAAAGTAGAGGGCAGCAAAGCTTTTCGCGAGAAAATCGTTTCCTCGGTGGAAGGCAGCCTGCAGCGCACCGGTACCGACTACTTCGACATCCTCATGTGTCCGCACGGGGCCAATTGCCCCGAAGAGGTACAGATCCCCGAAATTTGGGAAACCTTTGAACAACTCAAAAAAGATGGCAAAGTGCGTTTCCTGGGCGTTTCTACCCACAATGACCCCGCAGGAGTGCTGAATGCTGCCAGGGAAAGCGGGCAGTTTGACGTGTGTATGTGCGCCTACAACATCGCCAATGGCGGCTACCTGGAAGGAGCGATCAAAGCTGCTCATGAAGCAGG
>RFHT01000361.1 GCA_003696835.1 Bacteroidota bacterium | reverse complement strand
TTGAGGTTGTTCACAAACTTGATGGCATCGTCGCGGGTACCGGCCAGCTCAAAAGTGAGTACGCCTCCATAGCCATTGGTGAGGTACTTACTGGCAGTTTGGTGAAAGGGGCTGCTTTTGAGGCCGGGGTAGTTCACTGTGGCCACCTGCGGATGGGCTTCCAGCCATTCGGCCAGCGCCAGGGCATTGTCCACGTGCCGCTGTACCCTCAGGGAAAGCGTTTCCAGTCCCTGTAGGTTAAGGAATGAATTAAAGGGGCTGGGAGCAGGGCCGAAGTCCCTGAGACCTTCCACACGGCAACGAATGATGAAGGCAATGTTGCCGAAGGGACCTGAGGGTCCAAATATGTCGTTGAACACCATGCCATGATAACCCTCGGAAGGCTCGGTAAACTGTGGGAATTTGCCATTGCCATAGTCAAAATTACCACCATCTACAATGATGCCTCCAATCGTGGTACCGTGCCCGCCTATCCATTTGGTGGTGGATGCCACCACCACATTGGCACCATGAGCCAGGGGCTTGCACAGGTAACCTGCACAGCCAAAGGTGTTGTCCACGACCAGGGGAATGCCGTGTTTACTGGCCAGGGCACCCAGCTTTTCAAAGTCGGGTACGCTAAAGCCAGGGTTTCCGATGGATTCGGCATACAGGGCTTTGGTATTTTCGTCTATAAGGGGGGCCATGTCTTCGGCTTTATCGCTGGCGGCAAAGCGCACTTCCACCCCCAGGCGTTTAAATGCCACTTTAAACTGGTTGTAGGTACCTCCATACAGATAGGGAGAAGTTACAAAGTTGTCGCCCGCCTGCAGGATATTATTCAAGGCAATAAACTGAGCCGCCTGGCCGGAAGCTACTGCCAGGGCTGCCACTCCCCCTTCCAATGCAGCTACGCGCTTTTCAAATACATCATTGGTGGGGTTCATGATGCGGGTATAAATGTTGCCAAACTCTTTGAGGGCAAAGAGGTTGGCAGCGTGCTCACTGTCTTTGAAGGTATAGGAAGTGGTTTGGTAAATGGGCACTGCCCTGGAACGGGTGGTCTCTTCCACCTCTTCCTGCCCGGCGTGCAGTTGCAACGTCTCAAAACGATAATTTTCACTCATGACAATGGTTGTTTAAATTTAGGTATTGAAGAATGATGTATGCATGAACAGGATTTGCCGGCAAAGCCTTACCGGCAAATAAACTGCTTGCCCCGCATGGGGTATGCGTTTGCTCAAAATGAATCGAATGCCCAATTGTAAATTCATAGTGTTAGTTTATCTCTCCCTTGCGGGGGCTGGATGGGGCACCTTTCCCGAGTAGAAGGTTGCCAGAGGGTCACAGAGCCAGATCTCTCACCTCATTCTTTATAGACTAATCACAGCTTGAAGGCCAGATCGTATCAATGAAGCAGCAAATATAAGGAGGAGGGAATCAAGAAAGCAAATATGCCTCACAAAAACTTAAACTGTCAGGCATCTTTTTTAATCAAATACTAAAAAAACAGTGGAAACATTAAAAAATCATTAAGTGTGCATATCCTGGCTCACATTGCTGTAGCTATGCTCCCGCTGGGCTTTTTCTGCCAGATATGCCGCAGCCGTACGGGCAATCACCTCCCGGATGGGGGTGTAGCGAAACCCCCAGCTTTCAATTTTGCTGCCATCATAGCGGTAGCGCCTGATGCTGCTTTTCATGCTTTCGAGGGTAATGAGGGGTTCTTTGCCCACCATAGTACCTATGCATTCAGAAACAAAGCCCACCAACAGGGTAAGTTCAGCTGGCAGTTTCCATCTGGGGGGCTTACGACCCAGCTCCTGGGCGATATATCCAAAAAATTCTTGTTGGGAGAGGTTTTCCGCCACCAGGATGAAGCGTTCGCCCGCAGGTATATCGGCCTGCAGCGCCAGGCGGGTAGCACGGGCCACGTCTTCAGCTCCTACCACAGCAATCAGGCCACGGTTGTAAAACTGCAGTCCCTTATCTACGACGCGGAACATTTTGGGGGTCCCTTTGCTCCAGTCGCCCGGCCCGACGATAACACCGGGATTGAGCATGAGGGCATGCAGTCCTTCGGCCACTCCGCGGTGTATTTCCATTTCGGCTTTGTGCTTAGTTTTGCCGTAGTACGAATTGTGCTTGCCCGGCAGCCACTTGGTTTGTTCGGTAATCATTTTTCCAGCCTCCTCCTTGCCCGTTGCCCCGGTTGTACTGATGTGTACCAGACGCTCCACACCCATTTCCAAACATACATTCACCACATTGGCCGTGCCTTTTACATTTACGGCGTCCATTTCTCTGCGGCGCCTGCGCCAAAAACTCACCGCCGCCGCCGCATGCACCACTTTGTCCACTCCTTGCATAGCCTTTTCCAGCGCAGGCACATCCAGTACGTCCCCTTCGACTATTTCTACCAGTTTTTTCCACGGCAGTTCCCGCTCAGGCGCATTGCGCACCAATAAACGCACTTCCAGCCCGGCCTCCAGCAAGTCTTTGACAATGTGTCGGCCCAAAAATCCTGTGGCACCCGTAACGAGAATCATATTGAATATGTATCTTTGAGGGTTAAATGATGTGGGTAAAGTTGAGAATCTATTTCAGAATTCACAAACTCAATTCGCCCTTCTCTCTGGAAGCAAATAATACATGGATTTATCAATCTTTTTTGAAGCTGCCGATCTCCCCTCCCCTCCCCTGGCTGCACATACATTTGGCAGCCGCCTTCACAGCCAGGCAGGGCTTTTTCCCGATTGGCAACAGGCCGACATCGTGCTGGCGGGCTGCCGGGAGTGCCGCGCAGCGGGCCCGGAAAGCGGTATTCACCTCGCTGCGGATACCACCCGCCAACACCTATATGCCCTTAACCTTCCACATGAGAAAGCCAGGGTAGCGGACCTGGGAAACTTTAAGCCCAGGGAAAACCCACAGGCTTATTACGATATGGTGGCTTATACCCTGCAAACGCTCATTGAGGCAGGCAAAAAGGTCATACTCATGGGGGGTACACACGACATTGCTTTTGGGCAATTCCTGGCCTATGAGGAACTGCAGCTTCCCCTCACCTACGTTCACATCGACCATTCGCTGGATATGGAGGAAGGCACTGAGGGCATCACCTCCCATTCGATTAACCACGCTATTTTTTCGCAGCAGCCCACCTCACTCTACCATTTTACCAACCTGGGCTACCAGCAATATTTTTGCCAACCTAAACATTTAGACTGGCTGAAACAGCAGCATTTTTGTGCCCTTCGCTATGGGGAGCTTTACGGGCAAATAGCAGAGGCCGAACCCCACCTCCGCATGGCGGATATGCTGAGCGTGGACCTTTCTGCTGTGCGGCATGCTGAAGCTCCTGCTGCCAGCAGGCCTTCGCCAGGGGGATTCAGTACCATGGAAGTATGCCAAATGATGCGTTATGCTGGCATGGGGCACCGCCTGAGCAGCCTCAGCCTGTGTGAATGGGATCCGCTGCAGGACCTGCACGGCCAAACCAGCCTGCTGGCTGCCATTATGATCTGGTATTTTGTGGAGGGGCACTACGCGCGGCCCGATGACCTTCCGCTGCAGGACCGGTCCAATCTGAGGTTATATACGGTTCAACTGCATGCCAGCGTTGATTCTATTAATTTTTACTGCCACCCTGTGTCAGGCAGGTGGTGGATGGAGGTACCTCACCCCGACTCACTGGAAAGAAAAAAGAAAGGCCGCAGCATACTGCTTCCCTGCTCAAAGCGCGACTATGACAAAGCCCGCCAGGATGAAATTCCGGAAAGTTGGTGGAGGGCCTTTCACAAATTGGGATGAAAAGGGCTTCCCGAAAAAAAATGGTCCCTCCTGCATGGTGGGACCATTTCAATTTTATGCGAGGGTGGCTAGAAGTGCCTTATGCTACAGGCTCTACGCTTACCACTTTTCGTTTTTTGGTGTTGAATACTTTATCAGAAAATACCACCTTGCCGTTGGCCAGCGCAAAGAGGGTATGATCTTTGCCTATGCCTACATTTTTTCCAGCTCTAAAGCGGGTTCCTCTTTGTCGAACGATGATATTTCCGGCTATGACCTCCTGGCCACCGAATACTTTTACACCCAGCCGTTTGCTGTGCGATTCACGCCCGTTTCTGGAACTACCGCCACCTTTTTTATGTGCCATGAGTATGTTGTTTAAATGTTGAACGAATAAAAGCTAGCAATGAGGAAGCCCGGTTTCTCAAGAAATTGACTCGATTTCAATTTTTGAGAGTTGCTGCCGGTGTCCTCGCTTCACCCTGTAGCCTTTGCGGCGTTTTTTCTTGAACACGATGATTTTGTCATCTTTCAGGTGATCCAGCACTTTGGCTTTCACGCTGCTGCCATCCACAAAGGGTTTTCCCACTGTTACATTGCCGTCGTTTTCCAGCAATAACACTTCACCAAACTCGACGGTCTCACCGGCTTCCGTAGCCAGGCGGTTGACGTACAGCTGCTGGCCCGGCTGAACCTTGAACTGAAATCCCTGAATATTTACTACTGCGTACATGCTATTTAAAGTATTTCTGTTTTTTCGGACTGCAAAGCTATTATTTTTTTTTACTTATGCCAAAAAGAACAGCATTTTTTAGCCAGCCTGCCGGTAATTAATGAGGTTGGCGGCGCTGAGCTTTTCGTTGGCCATATCGAGGGTAATGTGATAGTGCTCGGTGTCGCTGGCGGGCATTTCAAACATGATGTCGAGCATGATGGCTTCTATGATGGAGCGAAGCCCCCGTGCTCCCAGCTCAAATTCCAGGGCCTGCTCTACTACCTTATCCAGCACCGACTCATCAATGGTCAGGGTTTTGCCTTCCAGCTCAAACATGCGTTCATACTGTTTGAGAATGGAGTTTTTGGGCTCGGTGAGTATGCGCCTGAGGGCTTTGGCATCCAGGGGGTTGAGGTAGGTAAGCACTGGCAGGCGTCCGATAATTTCGGGGATGAGCCCAAAAGCGCGCAGGTCGGCGGGCTGAATGTATTTGTAGAGGTTTTCTTCTTCCACATTTTTACCACCCGCATGTCCAAAGCCAATGGTTTTGACAGCTATGCGCTTGGCAATGATGCGGTCTATACCTTCAAAAGCCCCTCCACAGATGAACAAAATGTTCTTGGTATCAATCTGAACCAGGCTTTGCTCGGGGTGTTTGCGCCCACCTTTGGGGGGTACATTGGCCACCGTACCTTCGAGCAGCTTGAGCAAGGCCTGCTGCACCCCTTCCCCGCTTACATCGCGGGTAATGGAGGGGTTGTCCGACTTGCGGGTAATTTTATCGATTTCGTCTATATAAACGATACCTTTTTCTGCGGCTTCTACGTCGTAGTCGGCCTCCTGCAGCAGGCGCACCAGCACGCTTTCCACATCCTCCCCCACATAGCCGGCTTCGGTGAGCACCGTGGCGTCGGCTATGCAAAAAGGCACATTGAGCATTTTGGCAATGGTACGCGCCATGAGGGTCTTGCCCGTACCCGTTTTGCCCACCATGAGGATGTTGCTTTTTTCCAGCTCCACATCTCCTTTATCGGCGCGTTCTCTGTTGAGGATGCGTTTGTAGTGGTTGTACACCGCCACGGCCAGTACCTTTTTGGCTTCCTCCTGCCCAATTACGTACTGGGAGAGGTAATCCGCAATTTCGCGGGGTTTGGGTACACGGGTAATGCGGGTAACGGGCTTTTCCTTAAATTCTTCATCTATGATGGTAGTGGCATGGGCAACGCAGTTTTCACAGATATGTGCCCCTCCATACCCAGCCAGCAGAATCTGTACTTCGCGTTTAGACCTGCCACAAAATGAACAGCTTTCGTTCTTCATAACAGTTGATTATTTTTCCTCCCGGCCGCCCAGCACTTCATCCACCAGGCCATATTCTTTGGCTTCTTCCGCCCGCATCCAGTAGTCGCGGTCGGCGTCGTTCCACACTTTTTCGTAGGGTTGGCCGGAATGGTATGAAATGATTTCGTACAATTCCTTTTTCAGTTTTTGTATTTCCTGGTGGATAATTTCTACGTCGGAGGCCTGCCCACCTGCTCCACCCATGGGCTGGTGAATCATCACCCTGGAATGTGGCAGAACCGAGCGCTTGCCTTTTGTACCGGCACACAGCAATACCGCTCCCATAGAAGCTGCCATGCCTGTACAGATAGTGGCTATATCGGGAGAAACCAGTTGCATGGTGTCGTATATGCCCAGGCCTGCATAAATAGAACCCCCGGGCGAATTGATGTAAATATTGATGTCTTTTGAAGAATCAACTGATTGCAGGAACAGTAATTGCGCACATACTACGTTGGCCACATTATCCATGATGGGGGTTCCCAAGAAAATGATGCGGTCCATCATCAGCCGGGAAAACACGTCCATCTGGGCTACATTGAGCTGCCGCTCCTCTATGATATAGGGCGTAAACCCCATGGGAAAAGAGCTGGGCATGTAGTTTTGATTGATTTTACTCACGTAGTCGTGCATCGTCAAGTTGCTGATACCGAGATGCTTAGTAGCAAATTTTTGAAATTCCTTTCCGTCCATAAATGATTTTTCCATACTTAAAGGGGTAAAATTACAACTATTTTGTGTAAAAATAACACATGCCTGAAAGATTTTGTGACGCCTTTAGCTCAAAATATCCCGCTATCTTTATACTTTTACATCCCAAGATGGCGAAATCTCTACCTTTGAATATGAAGAATGTTCCCTACTGGCACCTGCTTATCTTCTCCCTGTTTTTCCCGCTCATGCTATCAGCTCAACCCACCCTTGAGACGGGCTTCCAAAAGGGAAGGTTTGAACTACCTGCCCATGCAAGGTATATACCGGGTAAGCTGATTGTAAAAATACGGGCAGCTTACCGCTCCGCCTGCCGGGCCGATGGCATTGGCATTGCCCAGTTGGAGGAGCTCTTCGACCGTTGGCAGGTACGCAACACGGGCAAGGTCTTTCCCCGTCTTGGGCCTCCGGTCTCACGCACCAATGCTGCGGGCGAAAAACTCACCGATCTCAGCCTGATTTATCAGCTGGATTTTGACCGCCGGTTGGATATAGCCGAATTCATCGACCTGCTGCAAGCTTCTCCGGCGGTAGAATATGCCGAGCCCTGGTATATATACGAGCCTTTTTACCAACCCAACGACCCTTTTGCCGATACCCTTAACGGAGCGCCCGGTATGTGGCACCTGCAACAAATTGCCGCACAGCAGGGCTGGGAACTGCAACGCAATAACGGACATGTCACGGTAGCCATTATCGACACGGGCATATTGTTTAAACACGAGGATCTCATGGACAACATCGCCTACAACGAAGATGATCCCATAGACGGCAAAGACAATGACCAGGACGGCTATGTGGACAACTACCGGGGCTGGGATTTTGGGGGCAAACAGTTTGGCGGGCTGGGAGATAATGACCCCAGCATTGGCGGCAGCGGGCATGGCGTGGGCGTAACGGGCGTATTGGGGGCTACTACCGACAATGGCATTGGCACTGCCGGGGTATGTTTCAACTGTAAATACCTGCCCATCAAAGGGTCGGCCGACGACCTTTCGGGCTCCATCACCCACGGCTATCAGGGCATTATTTATGCAGTGGAGCAGGGAGCCGATGTCATCAACTGCTCCTGGGGGGGCACCACCCGCAGTTTGTTTGGGGAGGATGTGGTAAATTATGCCACCATCAACCGCAAAGCGGCTGTGATTGCTGCTGCGGGCAACAGTGAGTCCGATACCAGGTTTTATCCCGCAGCCTACAGCCAGGTGATTTCGGTGGCCAATACCTCGCTCACCGATACGCTTTGCTGTAATTCTACCTACAACTATTCGGTGGACATCTCCGCCCCCGGCCACGGCATACTGGCCCCGGTGAGCGACGGCGGTTATGGCTCTCTCAACGGCACTTCTTTTGCCGCCCCGGTGGCTGCCGGGGTGGTGGCGGTGGTGAAGGCGCATTTTCCCCAATATACCCCCTTTCAGGCTGCTCAGCGCGTACGCGTAACCACCGACAACATAGACGAAATGAACCCCAACCGGATTGACAAACTGGGAACGGGCCGCGTCAACCTATTCAGGGCACTGGGTGATCCGCCTAAGCCTTCGGTGCGCATGCTGGACTTCTCGGTGGAGGACCTCGACGGCGACCTGCGCTTTGAAGGGGGCGACACCCTCATCATCAAACTGGATTTTATCAATTACCTCGAACCCACTGACGAGCTGCACATTGAAATACTCACCCCAGAAAGTGCCAGCCAGGTATTTGTAGAGTTGCTGGATACCGACTTTCCGGTAGGCAAAGTGGAAATGATGCAAATGTTTAACAACCGCAACCACCCCTTTCTCATCCGTCTTCGCGAAAACGTTCCGGTTGACTTCGACATCCCGCTTAAAATTGTTTACCGCGACGCCCAGCACAACTATCAGGATTTTGAGTATGCAGAGTTTCGCGTCAATAAAAGCTACCTCAACATTAGGGTCAATAATTTTCACACCACCATTACCAGCAGTGGCAATTTTGGCTTTAACGATTTTGGCAACAACCACGAGGGCATAGGTGTGGTGTACAAAGACCACGACAATACCCTCTTTGAAGGCGGCTTGCTGCTGGGCATGGCGCCGGAGCAGGTGTCGGATAACATACGCAATGGCTCCGGCGGGCAGGACCGGGATTTCCAGGCCATTACCCGCACCTTTGAGCTGCGCCCCCCCACCCTGGCCGACTTTGAGGCCATAGCCGAGTTTGCCGACCGGGCTGCCCCCAACCCCCTGGGCCTGCACGTCAAACAGCACATTTATGCCTTTGAAGATGATCCGCACCGCGATTACCTCATTTTTCAATATACCCTGCGAAACGACGGGAGTCAGCCCCTTAACGGGCTATATGCGGGCATGTTTGCCGACTGGGATATTTCCGACTTTAGCCGCAATGCCTGTAATTATGATGAAGATGAAAAAATGGTGTTTGCTTATGACGTACTGGGTTTTAACCGCAATTTTTATGCGATATCCCTGCTGAGTGAGCACAATTTTCACGCTTTTGCCACCACCAACCCCTCTGATTTCACCTACTCGGACCAGGAGAAATTCATGGCTATTTCCAATACCCCCACTTTTGCCACGGCTTCGGCGGGCATCATCAGTGGCGGAGCCGACATCATGAACTTTATCGGGGCCGGGCCGGTGGATATTCCCGCTGGCGACTCGGTGGCTGTGGCTTTTGCCTTGCTGGCAGGCCAGCCCTTCAGCTCAGTTGAAATGAGCAGCCGCCTGGCAAGGGAACAATACCGCTGCAACATATTGGGGGAAGGACCTGCTGCCGGATTCGACTTTAGCCCCGATTCGCCTGTCACTGCCAGCCCGGTACAGTTTACCGACCTCAATACCAGCGGATTAAGCTGGCACTGGGACTTCGGCGATGGCAGCAGCTCGGATGAACCTTCGCCCCAGCATGTATATACCCTGCCGGGTACCTACACCGTGGTGCTCACTATCTACGATGGTATTTGTGAAGTGAAGAGTAAAAAAACTGTGAGTGTGGCTCTGAATACTTCCCGTCCTCCTCTTCTCTCCCAGCCTATGCGCATATTTCCCAATCCCACTGCATCTTTGCTGCAGCTCAGCTGGGAGGATAGCTGGCAGGGAGATCTGCGGGTACGGCTGTCCAACCTCTACGGACAAATGGTAAAGGAAGTAGGGTTTCGCAAACAAAGCGGTGCCTGGGCGGCCAGCATTTCCCTGGCTGACCTTTCGCCGGGCGTGTATCAGCTCGAAATACGGGGAAAGGGCCTGGAGGTAATCCGCAAAGTGGTGCGGTATTGAGTTGGGGAGGGCAAAAAAAAGCGGTTATTTTTGAGCGCGCCTAAGCTCCTATTTCCTCAAAAAAGCCCGTTTTGCGGTTTTTGCGAACGTTATGCCAGTGAAAGTAGCGCCCATTCATGGCGATATATACTCCGTGGGGCAGGGTTTGTACAAATGCCAGGGCACTGCCCAGGTTGAAAAATCCATCGGAGCTGCCAAAACTGTAAGGAATCATGGCGCCAGTAAGCACAATGGTTTTGTCTGTTACTTTCTGGGCAATGCGGCTGGCCGTTTCCACCATGGTATCGGTGCCATGCGTGATCAGAATCTGGTCTTCGGGCGAATTGAGGCAGTTACGCACAATGATTTCCCGGTCCTCTTCGGTCATATCCAGACTGTCCACCATCATCAGGGTTCGCAGTTTGATGTCGAGGGTGGAGCGCCCCAGGCGAAACATTTCAGGCAGGTGGGTGTCGCGAAAAAACAGCTCCCCTCTGATGTAATCATACTCTTTATCAAAGGTACCTCCTGTAACAAAAACCTGTATGGCCATATCGCTAAAGGTGTTTACGTGCCGGGCAGGTGTACGAAAGTGAGTAATCTGCCTCAAGGGCGGTAAAATTACACATTTTGGCGGGCTACCAAAACAAAACTCCCAAGCCTTTCAACCCGGGAGCCACACAAACTTCAAACCTAGTCCTTGAAGTTAGTCGTCAATGTCGTTTACCCTAAAAAGTGTGTATAAACTATCTGACCTGAAACAGGTTTGTTGCTCAACAAATATCGCAAAATACCAGCATGAAAAGCCAAAAATCCTCTCAGCTGCCCGAATCGCTCATTGAAAGGTACAAAATGTTTTGTGAGTGGAATTTCTTTAGAGCACACCTTTTGTACTGGGCAGGCGGTCGTCTCCTGCTTTGCGGCTCACTGCCTGCCGGATGCACCTGGCCATGCCCTTAAACAGGGCCTCAATCTGATGGTGATCATTTTCTCCACTCAGCTCCACGTTCAGGTTACAGGCAGCAGCATCGCAAAAGGATTTGAAGAAGTGGTGGACCATTTCGGTGGGCATGTCGCCCACCTTTTCGCGCCGAAACCGGGCTTTCCACACCAGCCAGCTCCTGCCAGAAAAGTCCAGGGCCACCCGGGCCAGCGCCTCATCCATCGGCAACTGAAAACAACCGTAGCGCTCAATGCCCCGCTTATCGCCCAGCGCCTGCCTGAAGGCAGTGCCCAGCGCAATGGCAGTATCTTCTATGGTATGGTGTTCATCTATGTGCAGGTCTCCCTTCACCCTTACCCTGAGGTCAACCAGGCTGTGTCGGGCCAGTTGGTCCAGCATGTGATCAAAAAATCCTATACCCGTATGGTTATCGTAGGTTCCTCTGCCATCCAGTTGCAGAACCACTTCAATATCCGTTTCTTTGGTTTGACGGTGTACCTTGGCAGTGCGTTTTTGGGCAGAATGATCCAACAAAAACCTCCCAATTTCGTCCCAGCTACCCGCGCGCAGCACCAGGGTATCCGCCAGTTCCTCCCAGTCGTAGTCGTCGTCATGGGTATCCTGGCTTTGTCCGATCAAGATGCCTTTGGCTCCCAGGTTTTTGGCCAGCTGTATGTCGCCCGAACGATCACCTACCACAAAGGAGTTTTCCAGGTCGTATTCGCCCTGAAGGTAGGCCTCCAGCAAAGCTGTACCTGGCTTGCGCGTAGGTGCACCCTCGTGTTTAAAGGTGCGGTCGATGTGTACAGAGCTGAAAGTGATGCCTTCATTCTCAAAAATTTTCATCATTTTGTTGTGCACAGGCCAGAAATCATCCTCGGGAAAGGAATCAGTGCCCAGCCCGTCCTGGTTGGTGATCATCACCAAGTGGTAGGGGGTTTGCTGCACAATGCGGTACAGATTCCGGATGACGCCCGGCAAAAACTCCAGCTTTTGCAGGCTGTCCACCTGAAAATCCTCGGGTGGCTCCACAATCAGGGTTCCATCCCTGTCCAGTATCAACAATCTGGGTTTCATGTTCTGCTCATTAAATATTCCTGAAAGGTGGTATAATCAGCCTTCATCACAATGGCATGTTTTTCTTTTTCAGCCAGCCGGGCCAAACGTTCGGGCACTTCCACTTCCACCCCCAGCAAGGGCTGCACCACAGAGAGGAACTTGGCCGGATGGGCAGTTTCCAGCACAATCCCCGTACATGCCTCCCCGGCCGTAGCCCGGTAGTCCTGCAGCGCCAGCCAACCCACGGCCCCGTGGGGGTCCATGATGTAGCCGGTTTCGTCATAAATATCCTTGATGGCGTCGCAGGTTTGGGTATCGGTATAGGAAAACCCGGCTATCTCTTTTTGCATGGCTTCATGCGAATGGCCATAGAGGTCGAGCATGCGGGCAAAATTGCTGGGATTGCCCACATCCATGGCATTGGAGATGGTGGGTACAGATGTTTTGGGGTGAAATACGCCCGTTTGCAGGTAGTCGGGCACCACTCGGTTGGCATTGGTCGCAGCCAGAAAGCGCGCTACGGGCAGGCCCATGCGTTTGGCCATGATGCCGGCCGTGAGGTTGCCAAAGTTGCCGCTGGGCACGGAAAATACCAGGGGCAGGGAACGATCCTGCACTTGCTGCCACGCCCGGAAATAGTAAAAACTCTGGGGAATGAGGCGGGCCAGGTTGATGGAGTTGGCCGAGCTGAGGCGAAGCCTTTTTTTGAGGCTTTGGTCCAAAAAAGCCTGTTTCACCAGGGCCTGACAGTCGTCAAAGGAGCCTGCTATTTCCAGGGCAGTAATGTTGTGCCCCAGGGTGGTGAGTTGTTTTTCCTGCAAATCACTTACCTTGCCCGAAGGATACAAAATCACTACTTCAATGCCCGGCGTGCGGTAAAAGCCGCTGGCTACGGCTCCGCCCGTATCGCCCGAGGTAGCTACCAGTATGGTGAGCGGGCGGGTTTCGTCCCTCACGAGGTAAGCCATGAGCTGTGCCATGAAGCGGGCACCAAAATCCTTGAATGCCAGAGTGGGCCCATGAAAAAGCTCCAGTACCCCTTCCCTTTCCCGCAGGGGTTTCAGGGGGGCATCAAAGGTAAGCGCCTTTTCCACCAGCATGTAAATGATGTGGTCGGGCAGGCTGTCGCGCAGCAGGTTGCGGGCCACCTCATAACCGATTTCCTGAAAGCTGTACCGCTCAATGTCCCACAAAAATGCCTGGGGCAATGGCGCAATTTCTTCGGGCATATACAGGCCGTTGTCGGGCGGCAGCCCTTCCAACACCACTTCTCGCAGGGAAACCAGGCGGTCCGGATTATTGGTACTGTAAAATCTCATGGTAAGGCAAATGCGCTAGCTGTTCTGGTCTTGCTGCTCAATGGCTGCGCAATGATAGCAAATTTTAGCGGAAAGTATTAGATTGCTGCTCAAATAGCCCTTCTCATGCATAGATTTCCCCTGCTACTGCTCTGCATTGCCCTGCTGTGTGCCTGCCAGGCCCAACAAAAACAGCAGGCCCTGGCCCATGTTTTCCAGCCCCTTGATGGCCGGTGGAAGGGCGTCTTTACGGTTTATACCGATACCCTGGGCCAGCGCGAAGCGCCTGTACAGCCCAGAGAGCTGAGCCTGGAACTGCTGCAAAGCCTGCCCCTCAAAGTGAGCCAGCGCATTGAGGTAGAACAGGTGTACACTTCTGAAACCCCCTTCTTCCAGCGGGTACACATTACAGACACTTACCTGCTGCCCGATGGCAGCAGACAAGTAGTAGAGAGCAGCGGCTATAATGAGGTGAAAAGGGGAAAGCTGATTTGCGTGGTAAACAAGCCCGATGAAAAAGTGGTGCACCAGGGCAGCTCTCTGCCGGGCAATGTGATTGTTTGGGAGCGAAATTTGCGCAGTCCCACCAAAATCGAATACTTTTACGAGCAAGTTGATCAACAACACTATACCATCATTGGGTGGGGGTATTATGGCCAGGACAATCCAAACCTGAGTCCCCGAACCTGGTTTTACGGCCAGTACACCCGCCAGTAATTCAAACCCCAAACTCCTTATTCCATGAAAAAACTGATGCTGATTTTTGGCCTGCATTGCCTGCTGCTGGCCGCTTTTGCACAAAAGCACGTCTCCCTTTCCTATTATCTGCCGCAAAACGTGCAATACGACCCCAGCATTCCCACACCCGAATCCTTTCTGGGCTTTCAGGTAGGCGAATGGCACGTGAGCCACGACCGCCTCATGTA
>RFHT01000360.1 GCA_003696835.1 Bacteroidota bacterium | reverse complement strand
CTGCCGCACCCTGTCGGCCAGGTATTCGCTGTATGCCATCTGATTTGTGTTATGGTGATGTGGAAAATTACGCAAAAGTTCTTTCCTTGCAAAGGAAAAAGGCTACCCTGCCTTCCCCTCACCCTGCATTCCATTGGCATGAAACAGCTCGTTTACCTCTTCGCCCTGCTGCCCCTTGCGCTGCCTGCACAGCAAGCTCAGCGCGACGTGATTTTGCTCACCCACACTGCTCAAATCGATGAAAACCGCTACAGCCATATCAAAGGTTCGCCTTATTTCTTTGATGAATGGATGGTGGCCAGCATAGAAAGCAATGAGGGCGAATACATACGTGGGTTTCTAATGAACCTCAACGGCCATACCGCTGCTATTGAGGTGAAAAAAGGCGAGCGCTTTATGGAGCTGGACGCCCAATACTACAAAAAGATTACCCTTCGAAGGGACCAAAATCCAGGCAGCTGGCAGCAGACCTACGGCGACAGCCTACTGTTTTGCCGGGGCCTGCACAAAAAATTTGGCCACCGCATGGTGCTGGTCATATACCGGGGGGAGCGCATCGCCCTGGTCAATGATTTTACGGTGAGCCTGCTTACCAAGGAAGTGCAGGATGTGGGCAAAACGGTGAGTTTTCAGAGTTTTTTTAAGCAAAACCAGTACTACCTCATACAAGGAGCAGACATCAGGCTGGTAAAACTCAACAAGAAAAAATTGCTCGAACAGCTCGGGCACACCAAAGAGCTGGAAAAGTATGTCAAAAGCGAAAAAATCAGGTTTAATTCCCTGCCCGATTTGCAAAAATTACTCACTTATTACGAACATCTGAACCCATGAGCTGGATACGAATCATCCCTTACGAACAGGCAAGCGGAAAGCTCAAACAACTGTATGAGCGCGTGAAAGGCCCGAACAATTATATCGACAATATTTTACTGGCTCACAGCCTGCGCCCGCATACCCTTTATGGGCATTTGGCCTTATACAAAAATGTGCTGCACAACAGCCAGAACAGCCTGCCCAAATGGTACCTCGAAAGCCTGGGCGTGTATGTGAGCCTGCTCAATGGCTGCGACTATTGTGTACAACACCATAGGGCCGGGCTGAAGCGACTGCTGGATTCGCCTGAACGCTTTGAGCAAATTGTAGGAGCCTTGCAGCAAGCCGACTTCTCTTCCGCCTTCGGGCAGCGTTTTCAGCTGGGCTTGCAGTATGCCCAAAAGCTGACCCTCTCGGCCCGGCAAATGGAGGAAGCCGACATCGCCCAACTGCGTGAAGCGGGATTTTCGGATGGCGAAATCCTGGAGATCAACCAGGTAGTGAGTTATTTCAATTATGCCAACCGCTGCGTGCTGGGGCTAGGCATCACCACCGATGGCGAGCTGCTGGGGCTTTCGCCTGGCAACAGCGACGAACCCGATAACTGGCATCACCAATGAAGATCCTCCTGCTGGAACCCTTTTTCACGGGCTCGCACCAAAGCTGGGCCCTGGGCTACCAGCGGCATAGCCGCCACCAGGTGGAGATTCTTTCCCTGAAAGGGCAATTCTGGAAATGGCGCATGCACGGGGGGGCCGTCAGCCTGGCGCGCATGTTCCTGGCAGGCGATTTTCAGCCCGAGCTGTTGCTGGCTACCAGCATGCTGGACCTCAGCACTTTCCTGGCCCTTACCCGCAGGCGCACGGCCCAGCTACCCGCCCTGCTGTACATGCACGAAAACCAGCTTACCTACCCCTGGTCGCCCACCGACCAGGACCCCGCCCTGCAGCGCGACCGACACTATGCCTTTATCAACTACAGCAGCATGCTGGCCGCCACGGCTGTTTGCTTCAACTCCCACTTCCACCGGCAGGCCCTGCTGCAAGCCCTGCCGGCCTACCTCCGGGCATTTCCCGACCTGCAGGAGCTGGGTACGGTGGACCAAATCCGCCAAAAAAGCCAGGTGCTCCCCCTGGGGCTGGACCTGCGGGCCCTGGAGGTGGAAGCACCCACCCGCTCTGCGCCAGAGCCGCCGCTCATACTGTGGAACCACCGCTGGGAATACGACAAGGGTCCAGAGGAATTTTTTGAGCTGCTGATGCAGGCGCAGCGGCAGGGGCTGCCCTTCCGGCTGGTGGTGCTGGGCCAGGCTTACCGGAAGGCACCGCCCATTTTCAGGCTGGCTGCCCGCCAGCTTGGGCCACACATTGTGCACTGGGGCTATGTAAACAGCCGCACGGAATATGCCCGCTGGCTACACAGGGCCCACTTGCTGCCGGTCACTTCCCGCCACGATTTCTTTGGCGCCAGCGTGGCAGAGCCATTTACTGTGGCTGCTACCCCCTGCTACCCTTTCGCCTGGCCTATCCGGAGCACCTCCCAGCTAGCTTACATGCTGACTATTTTTATCAGGATCACAGCGAACTGCAAGACAAACTCTTCCAACTGCTGCAATCCCCGGCCCGGCCCCATGCGGAGCTGCGGGCAGCCATGGCCCGCTACGACTGGCAGCACATGGCCCCGGTATATGATGAACTGATGGATCAGGCGGTGCAGCAGCCCGGCTCAGGGTCCTGAGCTTAGCCAATCTCCAGGGTTGGTTGGTGAGCCGCGTTGGTTGGTTTAGCCACAAAGATCACGGAGGGCACGAAGGAGGGCACGAAGCCAGCTGGGGCAAAGTTTTTTGGAGGT
>RFHT01000359.1 GCA_003696835.1 Bacteroidota bacterium | reverse complement strand
GCCTGCTTCATTGCGCACCACGGGTTGGATGTCGGGCAGCAGGCCGCGTTTTTGGGCCATTCTGCCCAGGTTGCGCACCACCTTGTTCAGGGGGTCTTTCACGGCAGGCGTCCGGGCGGGCCTTACCCGCTCCTGGCTCATGGGCTTGAGCACATAGCCCACCCCCAGCTCAAAGCTGCTGCCCAGGCCGGCATGATGCTCAAAGAAACCGCTGAGCCGGAATTGATCGTTCAGTTCGACCCCCACCCCAGCAGTAAGTCCCGCCAGGCCGGTAGCCTGCAGGTTTTCGGCTTTTTGCAGGCTGCTGCGCATGCCGGCCGCCACCCAGAAGTGGTAGGGCGTCACCAGCAAACGCAGTTGGGCGTCCAGCTCGCCGCCCTGCAGCCCCAGTGGTTCATTGTTGAAGCCATCGGCACCCAGCAGGCTTTTGTACATCAGCCCCGGCTCCAGCTGAAGCTGACTGCCCAGGCCAAACGCCAGCCTGCCCGCCACCACCAGGTGGGTGAAGCTGCGAAAGTTGTAGAGGTTGTTGTCATTGGTCTGCACAAAACTGGCGGGCAACTGCCCGAATGTCAGGTCCAGGTGCAGGCGGGTCAGGCCCTGGGTGTAGGTATAGCTCAATCCCAGCCCGGCGTCCAGTTCGGGCTTGTTATCGGCTTGCTGAATCAGGGGATCGCCCGTATCAATATTGGCCAGTTCGTTGTAGGAAATGCCGTAGGTACTCATCCCGAAGGAAAGGCCCAGCGAAAGGCGGTTTTGAGCGGTGTTCACCAAATGAATGCCGCCCAGCAGGGAAATATCGTTGCGGGAAAGCACAAAGGCCCGTTGGTTGACAAAGCGAAACCCCAGCCCCAGCACATCGTTGTTGGGTAAAATGGCAAAATGCCCGTGCAGCAAGGCCGAAGCCGGCGCCTGCTCTACGACCAACCATTGTTTGCGGTAGGCAGCGGTGATACCGCTGCCATGCCCTTCGCCTGTACGCGCAGGGTTGAACAAGGCCGGCTGTTGAAGGAATTGCTGAAAAACGGGAATCTGCTGGGAATAAACAGAACAGATACAGGCTGCCAGGCCGCAGGCAACAACCAGCAAGTGCGTAAAGAGATGCTTCATAGCAGCAAGGGTTAGCAGGTGGAAAAAAATTCAAAAAAATGGGTTCATCTATCAGTCAAAAGCTCCGGTATGCCGCTCCGGGTTCCACGTTTGGGCCCGGAGCGGCTGCGGCCTTTTCATCTCAGTTCATCTTGATGTACAGAATGATGCTGGTCTCACGCGGAGCACTCAGGTTGTTGTTTTGCCCGTAGTTGGGAATGATTTTCAATACCCGCGGAATACCGGCAGCACCTTTGATAAACTTCAGGTTATTGGTCATCTCCTGTTCCAGCTCGTGCAACTTCACCGCCGTGAGGGATTCCACGGTGAGCACGTCATCGGTTCGTACCTGCAGCTCTTTGGGGGCATTGTCGTCTATGCTGTATTGGATGCTGACATCCGACTTTTCGTATTCAACTTCCGCATCGGAGTCCAGCCCGTCGGGCGACTCCACCAGACGCGTGCGCAGCTCAATGCGGCGAATGCCGTCGGGGTCTGCCATTTGAATTTTTTCAATCACTTTACCCAAATGCCGCATAAACTCCCGTATCTTCTGGCGGTCGCCCATGCTGTAGTCGTCGTCGGTATCATTGAAGGTATAGGTAACTTCGGCATCGGTGCGTATGATGGCGCTCACTTTAAACTCATCGTCCAGGTTGTCGGTCGAAAGCCAGGTGTTAAGCAGCTTCAAGATATTTTCTTTGGGGATTTTGCGTTTCGCATCCAGGTTGATGGCCCGGTTGCCAAAGGTATAGGACAAGCCCACGTGAAAGCTGGGTCCCAGATTTTTCTGGATTTCAGTACCCAGGTTGAGGTTGAGGCTGGTACTCACCTGGAAGCCAGCCCCAGCGTGGAAGTTCACTATTCCCTGGCTGGGCTTGCTCTCCGGCCTGCTGAGGCTGGTGCGCCCTCCTACACCTACCCAAAACAACTCCCGCACGCCGCTGGCATCCCAGAAATGTGCCCGCAGGCCCATGTCCAACTCGCCTCCTTCCAGTTTGATGGGCTGGTCCTCCCCATTGGGGAAAGTGCGTTTACTCAAAAATGGCGTAGTCAACAAGAGTACCGGTGCCAGGTCCACCTGCTCGGCTATGGGTGTGCGCAATTGGATGGAGGTAAGCAAAAAAGGCGTCAGGCCCGAAGCAGTTACCGAGTCAGAGGCGGAAATGAGGTTATTGCCAAAAGCCGCCGGTAACTGGGCCGTGGCCAAATCGAAGTGAAAGAGGGTGCGGTTGTTTTCATAGCTGTAGCGCAGGCCCAGGTTGGCATCCAGTATGGCCGTATTGTTTTTGCTGTTGGCCAATACCGGATCATTGTTTCGGTAATCGTCAAAGGCCGGATCGTTGTAGTCTATGCTGTGGTTGATGAGGCCAAATGACAGCCCAACGGAGATTTTGTTCTGCCCGTCGTCAATCAGGTGAAAGGCGCCGTTGGCCGCCAGGGTGGTGCGCCTGCGCACCCATTCGTTGTCGTTGTTGATGACCACCCCCAGGCCAATCAAATCCCCCCCCACCAGGCCATGAAAGCCTGCTATCTGGTTGTTTGGGCTCACACCACTGCCAAAGCCCAGCCACTGCTGGCGGTACAGAGCCAGAAAACGGGAGGTAGCCGCCGGAGCCTCGGGTATGTAGCCCGCCCGGGCGGGGTTGAACAACTCGGGGTAAAACAAAAACTGCTGACTGATCTGGGGTTGTGCCCAAACCGCCGTGGCCACACAAAAGAAACAAGCGAAAAATACATATATCTTTTTCATGGGGTCAATAGATTTTTTGTTCTTTAGTCTGAAAATTCATCCTTAGGGTGCTTCCCTCAGAAAAGGAGCAACAACTCTCCGGGCCTCAACGCACACTTCGCTGCAGCAAAATGGCACCTGTGCGCTCCTCATTGTTAAAGGTTGCTTTGTAGTAATACACCCCATCGGGGGAGTTGCCGCCCGTCCAGGCTGTGCGTATGTCGTTGCTTTGAAACACCAGCGCCCCTTTGCGGTTGTAGATGCGCAGCTCGAAATGCTGGGGATTGCCAATGCCGCTCAGGCGGAACACATCGTTTTGGCCATCTCCATTGGGGCTCAGAATGGGGGGGATCACCACCTCACCCGTAACGTCTATGTCAATGGTTTTTTCGCTGCTGCAGCTCAGGTTGGCTGGCACCGAATTGGTGGTATAGCTGGCCTCATCGCTGAGGCGGAATTGGATAGAACCGCTGGCTGCCTGGTCCAGCTCCAAACTGCCCTGGAAGGGAATGCTGCCACTGGCGGGCGAAGGCAACAGCACCTGGCTGGCGCCGGTGGCCTCCCAACTCAGCTGGTGCATAGCCGATGCCGGGCTGGCATTGACATTGATGACAATGGGCCTGCCGGTTTCTACCTCATAGCGCGTGCCCTTCACGGTTACGGGGTCCTGCCCATCGGCGTATTCCAGGCTTTCATTGATTTCCGGCTGCGGAAGTACTTCTATCGTTCTGCTGGCCATACCCTGGCACTGGTCGCTGTCGCGGGTGATGGTATAGATCACCTCCACTGTGCCGGGCTGTACACTGGCCGGGTCCAGGGTGGCGGTGTTGCCACTGGAACTGGTCACGGCCTGCCAGGAGGCCGTTTCCCCACTTCCAGGGGGATTGCCCATCAGTTCGATGGCATCCCCTGCCTGACAGACGGCCCGGTCTTCAGCAGGTAGCACAATGCTGGCCACCGGGCTGTTGGGGATTTGCAAAACCGCTTCTTTGGGTTCGCTCACACAGCCCACCTCATCCCGGGCCCTGATCTGGTAAGTCATTGCCTGCAGGTTGGCAAAGGTGGACGAGCTGCCAAAGTCATCTTTATCGGGCGGGTCTATGCTGTACTGATAGTCCGCCACATTGCCCGGCGAAACGGTAGCGACAGTGATGCTGCCACTGGCAGGATCGGCACAGCTAGGATCCGACTCATTCAGCTCATTGATGACCGGGATTTCGGGCGCATCAATGGTTTCTTCGCTTGCCTCACTCTCACATCCTCCCCCGTCTTTTACCACAATGCTGTACGTACCCGGCGCCAGGCCCGGAATAGTAAACGGATTATCGGTTTGAAAAGCAGCCGTAAAATTCGCGCCCCCATCGGTGCTGTACTGGTATCCGGCGGGAGTTCTCGACGGGCCTGAAACGGCTACCTGCATTTCGCCGCTGTTGGCGGGTACACAGCTGTCGGCCTGCATGGGTACCAACAGAGTGATTTGGGGTTTCTCTGCTTCCATAATTTCAAAGGAGACCGCATTGCTGACACATTCTCCACTGTCAATGACAAAGACCGAGTACATCCCCGGCAGCAGTTCATCAATGGTAATGGGGCTGGTAAAGTTCATTTCGGAGGTATCATTGTTCAGCACGTAGCTGTAGGGAGCGGCATTGTTATTCACATGAAAGCTCACCGAGCCCGAAGCTGCCGGTATGCAGGAGGTAGCATGCACGGGCGTGAGGTTGGTAATCGCAGGGCCTGACGGGTCCACCGCCTGTACGGTAACGGTATCTCTGCAGCCATTCCCTCCTACAATGATTAGGTTGTTTTCGCCCCGATTAAGCAATACCGCTACACTCACTGGTGGATCGTCCTGACTGGAACCCAGTTGAACACCCGTACGAATGATGTTAAAGGGGGGGATGCCAGAGGTAATATTCAGGTTGGCCGTAACGGTATCCACCTTACAACTGGACAGGGTTACGGAGT